>CAZAOR010000489.1:0-3821 GCA_964486805.1 uncultured Sediminibacterium sp.
AGCGTAATTCCGTACTGGCCCTGATGGTATTTTTTGTGATCGGGCTGATACTGCTGATCTTTGCATCAGCACGGCAGAAAAGAACCCGTGCCATGGCATCATGAAATTACATACCATTCATTGCGGCAATTTTAAGTTAGATGGCGGCGCCATGTTTGGCGTGGTCCCCAAATCCATCTGGCAGCGCCTCAACCCCGCTGACGATAACAATATGTGTTCCTGGGCCATGCGCTGCCTCCTGATTGAAACAGGCAACCGGCTAATTCTGGTTGACAATGGGATGGGCGATAAACAGGATGCCAAGTTCTTTGGGCATTACTATCTGCATGGTAATGACAATCTGCCGGACTCCTTGGCCAAAGCTGGTTTCAGCAGGGAGGATATTACCGATGTATTCCTTACCCACCTGCACTTTGATCATTGCGGCGGCAGTATTATCCGGAAAGATGATAAGCTGGTACCCGCCTTCCCCCATGCAGTTTACTGGAGCAATGCGGCACACTGGCAATGGGCGGTGCAGCCGAATGACCGGGAAAAAGCTTCTTTCCTGAAGGAAAATATCCTGCCGATCCAGGAAAGCGGGCAGCTGCAGTTTATTGATACGCCAGACCGAACAGCAGGAAAACCCGGCAGTACGCCTTTTACCGAAGACATAGCTATCCGTTTTGTACACGGTCATACCGACCACATGATGTTACCGCAGATCCGCTATAAAGGCCGGACGATTGTTTTCATGGCCGACCTGCTGCCATCCACAGGGCACCTGCCCATTCCCTATGTGATGGCCTATGATATGTTCCCGCTTACCACCCTGCAGGAGAAAAAAGCATTTCTGGAAGAGGCATTGGCCGGTGATTATATCCTGTTCTTTGAACACGATCCGGTGCATGCCTGCTGTACCCTACTGCAAACGGAAAAGGGAATTAGGGTGGGGGAATGTTTCAGGTTGGAAGAGATGGGGTGAATGGTCAATAGTCAATAAAATGCGGACATAGGATCCACCCGATGCTATTTGTATGTAATTTTTTTCACTATTCACCATTGCCTATAAACAGTTTCGTTTCTCTACACGGAACCACAATTTTTGTGACAGGTATTTCCGTGCTTTCCTGTCCTGATTTTCCGTGATTTTACTTTGGAATTTGCCTGCGCGCCTGTGTATATTGAGCCCGGAATTGTTGAACACAAAACCTTATCCAATGTCCAGGCAATCCATTGCAAGCTGCCCCTGCTGCGGGGAGCGTATATCTTTTCGCAAGTTTTTGGAACTTAACAATTTATCTGTTATCAATTGTACTGACTGTAATGCCCGGATTGAAATTGCCAACCGGCACACCAATGCGCTTATTGCGGGTATCTCCGGTATCTTGTCGGCCGCTTCGATTGTTTTAGGTGCCTATTTCGGTTCTAAAAATTACCAGACGCTGTTAGGAGGGGTGGCAGTGGGTGCATCTGTTGCAGCGCTAATCATTACATTGATTTGCTGGTATGCCTATTATCATGCAAGGCTGACCAGGATGCAGCCGAGGTGAAACCCGAAGTACGAAGTTCAAAGTACAAAGTGAGAAGGACAAAAAGCTTTTACCGGAAACTCACCATGGAACTCATGGGATAACGAAGGTTACGGTATTGCATCATATCTACTTTTACGCTGCCTACGACTATCGGGCTTTCGATGCGGATGGGGATATGGTTCGGGTCATCTCCTACCCAAACGGTCATCTTCTCCCCTCCTTCAAACATGGTACCCTTCACCAGAAGCGGTTTGAATTTTATTGCATGGAATTTCCCATACTTCGTTTTGATATCTTCCTTCCCAAGGTATTTGATATACAGATGGTATATTTCATTATCCAGGAACATGGTAAAAGGAATCTTATCGCCCGATTTATATTTATTGAATTCAATATTGCGGGCATAGTAGATAGCACTCAGTACATCCTGGATACAGGCGGGTATTTTAAACACGCCATTGGTGGTAACAGCCGTATTGGTTTGTTTATTAAAACTGATATTCTCATATTTCTTGAATCCGCCTTCATTGATATCCCGGATAAACTGCAATGGTTGCATGCTGGCGGTATCAATATAAGTTTCATACCGGTCCCGTACTTTGAATATCCAGTCGTAACTGGGGTTGGAAGAACCTGATCCAACGGCGTGGTACACCGGCCGGTTATGCAGCATCTCTGTTTTTACACTGAAATTGGCCGTACCGGCGTTGATATAAATCCCTACTACGGAATAAAACACGTTATAGGTAATGCTTTCCCCATTTTCGAATGCAGTATTGTGAATGCCGCAGAAATCCCCTTCGGCGGACTGGCTTTGCCAGCCGATACCCGACAAACACAATATCAATCCGATTGCCCAGGTTTTCTTCACGTTGTTCTTTTTCTTTTTTGCCAATATCGCCATCCGATAATTATCAAAGCACCAAACAATGCAGGCAGCAAAAGGTTGATGATCCAGATACCCGTTGCTGTGGCCATGATGCCCAGGTAATTCCTGCTTATCATACCGAACAGGAAAATACTCAATTTACCACGTATGCCTAATTCAGCCAGGGCAATCGAAGGAATAATCGCCAGCAGCAGGAATAAGACACTTACCAGGATCATGGCCTGTACCAGGGATAAACCTACCCCGAACACTTCCATTAACAGCAGATACTGTACCAGAAATACCAGGTAGCGCCAGCAGGATAACCCCAAAAGACCGGTCAATAGCTGCACAGGCAGGGGCTTCCACTCCGGTAAATACTTACGCAGGGATGCAAGAAAAGATTTTTTCCAGAACCATTCGCGGATCCGGGATAAGCGGAAATATAAAAGTATGCAGAGTACCAGGCAGGAAAAACCGGCTGCCAGTATCAGCCAGAAAACAGGCCCGTTCCATTCCTGCAATCCCGCATCCTGTAGCAAACCGGTGGTTTTCAGGGCTATCCAGCCGATCATACCGGACAGCAGGGTGACAATGATCTGGGGCAGGGATCCATAAACGGATAATGCCACTGTTTGCATCCGGATACCGGCAGGCAGAAACATGGCTTTCCCCAACGGTTCGCCCATGCGGTTGATGGTATTCAAAGCAAATGCCTGGCCCGCCTGAACTGAAATAAACGCCTGCCGGAAACGCAGGGTACAAAGATCCGCCGTCAATAGCTGCCATTTCCGGGATTCAATACCCCAATTCACCAGCATAAGCAGGCATACCAGTAGCAGGATACCCGCCTCCCTGCCATGAAAACTTTGCATCAAATGATGCCAGGACTGTGTCAGATTCGGCTGGTCCATGATCTGCCGGTAAATTGCATATAGCAGCCAGATGCCCAGCACCGGACCAATCACATACTGAAGCCATATTTTTAAACGGGAACGCAGGAGACTAACTTAAATAAGAAGTACAAAGTACGAAAGACAAATTTAAGGACGAAGACCGAAGTGCAAAGTACGAAATGCGTAGTACCTTACTTTGTACTTCGTCCTTCTAACTTCGTACTTTGCACACGATATGGTGCCGCAGAAAAATATATTACTTGGCATTGATCCGGGAACCCAACTGATGGGATTCGCCCTGATCCTGCCGGATTCCCAGCAACCAAAGTTGTTGTATATGGATACCCTTCGGCTGACCACTGAAAAAGACATCTATGCCCGCCTGCAGCGGATTCACGAACAGGTAAGCCGTCTGAGCCGGGATTAACATCCCGATCATATTGCAATTGAAGCTCCTCTTTTCGGCAATAATGTTCAAAGCATGCTCAAACTGGGCAGCGCACTGGGTGTGGCCATTGCTGCCGCCATTCAGGCCGGCATCCG
>CAZAOR010000490.1:0-8747 GCA_964486805.1 uncultured Sediminibacterium sp.
GAAACTGGTAGAAGTGATCAATGGATATGCAACAGCACCCGCAATCACTGAAACCATTACCCAACTCAGTAAAAAACTGGACAAGATACCCTGCGTAGCCAACGACTATCCCGGGTTTATTGCCAACCGCATCCTGATGCCAATGATCAATGAAGCGATCTATGCCCTCTTTGAAGGGGTCGGCAATGTGGAAGCGATAGATACCGTGATGAAATTGGGTATGGCACACCCGATGGGGCCGCTGCAACTGGCAGATTTTATCGGACTCGATACCTGCCTGAGCATTCTGCAAGTTTTGCAGGAAGGATTGGGCCAACCAAAATATGCACCTTGTCCTTTGCTGGTTAACATGGTAACCGCCGGAAAATTAGGGGTCAAATCCGGGGAAGGATTCTATACTTACCAGGCTGGCAGTAAAGCGTTAAAAGTGAGCAGGCAGTTCCAATCATAATACCACCATACCCAGCGCATGTTTTTCATTCTTTCCAAAGTATTGCTCTGCCTGATCTTCCCGGTTACCTGGCTCATCGGGCTGTTTTTGGGGTGGCTGATCCTCAAAAAGAAACCACTCAAAAAAAAACTGGGATGGCTGACCGTCCTGTTGCTGGTCGTTTTTTCAAACCCCTGGCTGTACCGGACAACGGTACTGCATTGGCAGGTCAGGCCAACTATCCTCCCCGATTCGGTTCATTACAGTACTGCGATCCTCCTCGGCGGCATGTCAGGTTACGATAAAAACAACCAGGGCTTTTTCAGTCCGGCTGCTGACAGGTTTATTCAAGCTGTCAACCTGTTTCATCGTGGTATCGTCCGTAAGGTTTTAATCACCAGCGGATCGGGTGGGTTATTACAAAATGAACCGCCGGAAGCTGATTTTATCCACCAGCAGCTACGCTACAATGGCATCCCGGACTCCGCCATTATTGTGGAATCACGATCCCGTAACACCTATGAAAATGGCATCTTCAGTAAAAAAATTCTGGACTCCCTGCATTTGAAGCCTCCTTTTGTGCTGGTAACATCTGCTTATCACATGCGCCGGTCGATAGCCGTTTTCAAAAAAGTACAGTTGGATTGTATTCCTTATCCGGCTGATTTTATTGTCATTCCGGAGCGCTTTGACCCGGCCAATTATTTTATCCCCAATCCTAAGCTTTTAAAAGACTGGGGCTATCTTTTTAAGGAAATGGCGGGCCTGCTGGCATATAAGCTCACAGGTAAGGCATAGCTTAGCTGCAGGCACAGGGGTTTGATTCTACCCGGTGCATATCCTGTAACCGGAACAATACTTCTTCCAGCCTTATTTTGGGGATCGCAATGGTGACCAGGCTGAACAGCTGCATCTCCTGGCTGATCACCCGGCAACCCGTTTGCTTCACCAATTGCATCACCTCGTTCATCAGGCTATAATCAAATGAGAGCCGGTAACAGGCTTCTACAGGTTTTTGTACCTGTGGTACCAGTTGCAAGACCATTGCCGTCGCGGATTTATAAGCCTGTATCAGCCCGGGCACCCCTAAAAGGGTTCCCCCGAAATATCGTACCACTACCACCATGGTATCGGTCAGTTGCTTGCTGTCTATCTGTCCCAATATCTGCTTTCCTGCGGTTCCCGAAGGTTCTCCATCATCACTTGCGCGGAAAACCAATCCATCCTGCCCTAAGCGGTAAGCAAAACAATGGTGCACTGCTTTCGGATGCTCCTGTTTTAATTGCTGCAAAAAAGCCTTGCAGTCATCTGTCTGTTTTACGGGTGAAGCAGAAGCAATAAACCGGCTGCCCCTGTCTTTGTATTCGGCAAAACCTGTTTGGCCGATGGTAAGGAAGTAGTCTTTATCGCTCATAAAGTATCCCCAAATGCAATCAGGTAAATCGACAATAACGAAAATACGATGCCCAGCCAGTTCCACCATGCGAGCCGTTCCCGGAACAGCCAGGCTGCTACCAGCGTGCTGAACAGCACAATACCCATATTATTGACGGGAATACTGGCGCTGCTGGGCCAGGGGCTGGATTTAAGGTATCGGATCAGGCACCAGATGGAGAAATAATTAGGGATACCGATTCCTACTCCCGCTGCTACATTCCGCCACGCAAACACCTGTTTCCCCCTCAGGTACTGTGCTGCCAGGATCACGGATCCGATAACAGATGCCGACAGAAAACCAGTGATCAGGTAAGCATTGCGATTGGAATCATTCACATATTTCTGCTGCACATGATTGATCAGCGCATCCAATAACCCGCTGCCGATAAATAAAATGAGCGGTAATAGGTATTGTAAGCGGATTTTGGCAGCAACGGCATTCCCTTCCTTTGCCGGATGGGTATAACAGGTCAGCACAACTGCCAGCAAAGCCAGCACAACACCCGTCAGCTTCCATCCAGCCACGGTTTCATGATACAGGTATACCGATAACATGACGGGTATGATCAGGGAAAGTTTGTTGGCTACCGAAGCAACCGCCACCCCGATGCGCTGCGTGGTAACTGCAATCACATTAAAAATAGAAACAAACAATATCCCCATAACACCAGCCCAGGGAAACCATGGTTCCTGTATGACAGTTTTGTTCAAAGGAAATGCCCCATTGACGATGGTGCCGGTGATTACGCAGGTAATATAGTTGAAGATGATGGCCTGGAATACCGGTATCCGGAAGCGTTCACAAACTTTAAAGGCAAGGGTGAGGTAACTTGTCAGTATGATACTACCGGCCAGAAAAATCATAAATAGTCACAATTAAGATTGGGGGGAATAGATGGTAACCTGATCTGTACCGATAACAAATTGATCTGCTAACCGGTGATGGTGCAGGACAGGTGCGCTGACTCCTTCCTGTGCAATGACGGTCCGGCTGCTGATGACCCTTGCTTCATCCCAATAACCCGCATCGATAAAAGACTGCAATAAACGTCCGCCGCCTTCCACCAGGATGCTTTGCCATTGCCGGGCATGGGCAAGCACTCCGATTGCCTGCGGCAGATGATCCCAGTCCTGCAGTATCTCATGCTTTACAGGATTCCCGGCACTGGTATGACGGTCGTTAAGCACCACCGTTGGCTGTCCATCTGTGAAAATATGTAAAGAGCCAGGCAGCTTCAATTGCCGGTCCAGCACCAGCCGAAGGGGGCTGGGGCCCGGCCAGTAGCGGTTATTCAGTTGCGGGTCATCCCGGAGCGCTGTGGTGGTACCCACCAGTATTGCGGCTTCTTCTGAACGCCAGCGATGAACCAGACGATTGGTTAATTCGCCCGAAATAAGCAGCCGATCCGTTCCCGGCCCGGATATTTTACCATCCAGTGTTTGGGCCCATTTTAAAACGATATAGGGACGCTGTGATTCATGAAATCGAAAAAAACGCCGGTTCAATTCCCGGCAGGATTCTTTGAGGACATCTGTTATTACTTCCACACCATGTTTGCGCAGTTCTTCAATCCCGCTTCCATTCACAGCAGCAAAAGGATCCTGGATACCTACCACCACTTTGGGTATGTGCTGATCCCGGATCAATAAAGTACAAGGAGGCGTTTTACCAACATGCGAACAGGGCTCCAGCGATACATACAACGTAGCTTCCCTGATGCATTCCCGGTCGGTTTCCGAAACGTCATTCAGACAATTGACTTCTGCATGCGGACCGCCAAATTGCTGGTGATAACCTTCACCGATAATACAGTCCTGATACACCAGCACGGCTCCCACCATGGGATTAGGCGCTACCCGTCCTGCCCCAAGCCGGGCCAGTTGCAGGCATCTTTGCATGTATCGTTCATGGTGTTCCATCCTAAGGAATTGGCAAAAATAACCAAATGATACTAACATTGCAGTATGACCATTGGTGAAGCACAGCGATATGCCCGGCAACGCCTGGAAGAACACTACGAGCCGCGGGAAGCAGGGAATATCATGCACTTACTCCTGGAAAAACTCACCGGCTTGCAAAAAACAGACCGGCTGCTGGCAAAAGAACGCCCGTTGTTACCCGAACAAATGACCCAACTGGCGAACTGGCTGGAACAGCTTGCTGCCGCAAGGCCGGTGCAATATGTGATTGGAGAAGCCTGGTTTTCAGGAATCTGTCTGAAAGTAAATCCTGCCGTGCTGATACCGAGGCCGGAAACTGAAGAACTGGTCGACTGGGCGGTACAGGATTGCAGGCAGGCAAATATCCGCGGTCCAAAAGTGCTGGATATCGGCACCGGTTCCGGATGCATCGCTATAGCCTTTCAGAAAAAAATACCCGGATCAGAAACCCTGGCTATTGATATCAGCGACGATGCTTTATTGTGTGCAAAAAACAATGCCCTGATACACGATACCCCTGTCCGGTTCCAGCGGCTGGATTTTCTTGCAGCCCCCGAAAGAGGCCGCCTACCGGTGTGTGACCTGATACTCAGCAATCCCCCGTATATCCCTGCAGCAGAAAAAGTAAATATGTCGCCCCGTGTATGGCAACAGGAACCTGCATCCGCGCTGTTTGTTCCCGATCATGATCCCCTGCTGTTTTATCGCAATATCGCCACATTCGGGAAAACGCATTTAGCAAAAGCGGGGGCTATTTACCTGGAATTATATGAAGAACTGGGAGAGCCTACTGCCCAACTATTCCGGCAGGAAGGATATATGACCTGGCTACGAAAAGATATGCAGGGAAAGGACAGGATACTGAAAGCAGTATTTACCTGAATCCGGTTTTATTTCAGTCCTGAATTATCTACCGCCATCACCGGGGTGGCGCCTAATTTTTTGATCACCTGCATCACCCGGATTGCAGTACCAAGATGTGCGGTACTGTCGCCGTTGATCACCACGGAGGGTTTGTCACTTTCTTTTTCCAGGTAGGCTTTCAGGTCAGTTTCCAGTTCGTCTATCGATATTTTTTTCTGGGCCAGGTAGATGTTCTGGTCTTTATCAACTGTTACCACCACCGTTTGCTTGGATTTGGTATCGCTTTTGGCCTTGGGGTTGGAAACCTTGATCACATTGGGATTCGCCAGGGTGGATACAATGAGAAAAAACAACAGCAGAATGAAAAGGATATCATTCAGTGCGCCGGTATGCACTTCCGGATGTGTCCTTAATCTTTTTCTGATGTTCATGCTGCGGTTTTTTCAGTCTATGATGCTTATATACCGGGATTAATGGGTTGGTTCCTGTAATATATCAATGAATTCAGCGCTGGAAGCTTCCATTTTATTAGCTGTCTTATCAATTTGGGTAGTCAGCACATTGTGTCCGATATAAGCCAGGAGGCCGATGATCAGACCGGTACCCGATGTGATCATCTTCACATAAATACCGCCAGCGATATCATTCAGTGTAAACTGTCCTGAACTTGCAATCCCGTAAAACAACTGAATCATCCCGACAATGGTACCCAGGAACCCGAACATCGGGGCAATGCCGGCAATCAGGGAAAGGATGGAAAGATTTCGTTCCATACTATACATCTCCAGCTTTCCTACGTTTTCCATACTCTTTTCAATGGCATCGATGGGCTTGCCGATTCGCTGGATCCCCTTATCAATCATGCGTGCTACCGGGTTATTGGTATTTTTTGCCAGATTACGCGCAGCAGTTACATTCCCGGAAATGATATGGTCCCGGATAATGTTCATAAAATTCGCATCAATCCTGGATGCTTTCCGAATGGCCAGTAAGCGTTCAAAAAACACAAAAATGGCAATCACCAGCAATACATATAGTGGATACATGATCCATCCCCCTTTTTCCAGCAAAGACCAGAGGGATATTTTTTCAGGAACAGGAGGCAATGCGCCCGCCACTTTTTGCAAGGTATCGATCTGAAGCAACTGAAACATCCGGGATGGTTTTAGATAACACTAAAATTAGATGCTTCTACAAAAGAACAGTATGCCTGTGAATAAAATCAACAGCGGCCGGGTTTTTAGGAAAGCTTTTGCACATAGGTTATTTGTTAAATATCCTTAAATTGGCGGATAATCCTTTTCAATGATGGATATCTCTTCTTACTGGCAATACAGCCAGGCGGAAGTGATAACAGCACTCCAAACCGGCCCTGGCGGGCTTTCACCTGATGAAGCCGCCAGAAGGACCGTATCTGACGGGAACAAAAAACAACGCAGTCCGCTGATGGCGGATGCAACTTTATTGCTTTCGCAGTTCCGGAGCCCGCTAGTATTGTTGCTGGTGGCTGCAGTTATCCTTTCTGCCTTCCTGGGCGAGACCTCTGATGTGGTCATTATTCTAGTAATCCTCATCGCAACCGGTGTCCTGAGTTTTTTGCAGGAAAGACATGCCGGGAAAGCAGTGGAAGCGCTTCGATCCGTTATCCGCACCAAGGCTACCGTATTAAGGAACGGACAGGAAACCCCGGTTTTTACGGATGAAGTGGTACCGGGAGATATCCTGGTTTTCTCAGCAGGCGATATCATTCCGGCAGACTGCCTCCTGCTGGAAAGCAGGGATCTGCACATCAATGAAGCCACGCTCACCGGCGAGAGTTATCCGGTAGAAAAAGAACCCGGCATTGTTCCGCTCAATACTGTCCTGGCCAAAAGATCGAATTGCCTGTTTCAGGGCACCAGCGCCGTCAGTGGGACCGGAAAAGCCGTTGCAGTATTAACCGGAAAGGCAACGATTTTCGGCAATATATCTGCCAGTCTCGCGCGGCCGGCGGAAGAAACCGCTTTTGAGAAAGGCATCCGGCATTTCGGCTTTCTCCTGATGCAAATCACGGTGGTACTGGCAATCGTGATCCTCGCCGTCAATATCTATTTTGGCAGACCCCTGATCGATTCCCTGCTTTTCGGACTGGCCCTGGCCGTTGGCATGGCCCCGGAACTATTACCGGCAATCATGACAATCGCGATGTCTGCCGGTGCAGGCCGGATGGCCAAACAAAAAGTGATCGTTAAAAAATTATCCGCTATTCAGAATCTGGGAGAGATCAACCTTTTTTGTTCGGATAAAACCGGTACGCTGACAGAAGGTGTTCTGAAGGTTTCCGCCATTACCGGCATCGATGGCAAAGAAAGTGCATGGATAAAACAACTGGCTTTTCTGAATGCCTGTTTTGAAACCGGTTTTGCCAATCCCATGGATGAAGCTCTCCGCAACCTGGATGGCATGACTTCAGCAGGCTATACCAAACTGGATGAGATCCCATATGATTTTATTCGTAAATGCCTGAGTATAGCAGTTAGCGGCAGTAACGGCGCATCCTTCCTGGTCACCAAAGGAGCCGTCTCCAATGTGTTGGCCAAATGCACTGCCGCACTGTTACCCGATAATTCCACGGTGCCAATTAGCGAAAAAGCGGAAGCGATTCAGCAGTTGTATGAACAATATGGGCACAGCGGATTCCGTACGATTGCCATCGCTTATAAACCATTGAGTCCGGGCAGTCCTTTGCGCAAAGACGATGAACAGGATCTGGTTTTTGGCGGTTTTGTATTACTCTATGATCCACCGAAAGAAGGAGTGCTGGAAGTGATCCATAACCTGCAGAAAAACGGCGTTGCCCTGAAGATCATCACTGGCGACAATAAACTGGTAGCTGCCTACATTGCAGCAGAAATCGGATTGAAAAACTGCGTGGTTCTGTCGGGAGAAGAGATCCGGCAAATGAGCTCCGAAGCCCTGGTGCAGAATGTGCAAAAAGCCCATGTTTTTGCAGAAATAGAGCCACAGCAAAAAGAAAATATCGTTAAGGCGCTCCGCAAAGCAGGAAATACCCTGGCGTATATGGGTGATGGGATCAATGATGTTGCAGCGATCAATGCTGCCGATGTCGGAATATCTACCAACAACGCCGTGGATGTTGCCAAAGAGGCAGCAGATGTCGTGTTATTGGAGAAAGACCTTGCCGTTCTGAATGCAGGTATACTGGAGGGCCGCAGGACTTTTCTGAATACCCTGAAATATATCTATACCAATACCAGCGCCACATTTGGCAATATGTTCAGTATGGCTGGCGCCTCCATTGTACTCCCGTTTCTGCCAATGCTCCCGCAGCAGATCCTGATGACAAACTTTCTAACCGATTTCCCTTATATGGCCGTTGCTTCAGATAATGTGGATGAGGCCGATATGGCAATTCCGCAAAAATGGAACCTGAAGCAGTTGAAAAATTTTATGATCATTTTTGGTCTGCATAGTTCCATTTTTGATTATCTGACCTTTTATGTCTTGTACAAATTATTTCATGCCAGCCAGGCTGTTTTCCATACCGGATGGTTTATTGAATCCATCTGTACGGAATTGCTGATCCTGTTTGTGGTACGCACGCATAAGTCCCTGCTGAAGAGTGCACCCGGGAAATTACTGATTCTTCTGAGTGCCCTGGGACTCTTGATTACCCTGCTCTTGCCCTTCCTGCCTTTTGCGAAAGATATGGGCTTTGTAGTACCGCCCTGGACTTTATTGGCAGCGATCAGCGGTATCCTGGCCTTGTACGTGGTTACAGCGGATCTTATCAAGATTGCTTTTTTTAAAAGGACAGCTATCTAGCATCATCCCCTGCAAGCATTCGGCAGTATCACCCCGGATACTGCCAAACTTAGCGCCTGTTTAGAAATTATCTTAAACAGGTGCTTATGCTTCCTTCATCTTCACCATCGCCATGATCTGGCGCATATTTTTTTCCATTCCTTCCGGGCTGCCATCCAGGAAAATGATATTCCCTTTGCTTACTTCCGCAAAATTCTTGATGGCTTCTGTCCACATGCTGAATAGAATTACATTGGTATCAAGATTGGCC
>CAZAOR010000491.1:0-3598 GCA_964486805.1 uncultured Sediminibacterium sp.
CTGAAAGGGCGATTTTATCTACATCTTCTAATGGCTTTTTAAACAGCTTCGATTTGAAGAAGAGATTTGAATTGATTCCCCTATCTGTTGCAGCATTCAAAAAGGTTTTCAGCACTTTAATTTGCTTACCTACGGTATTGCGAGCAAAGTTCAGACTGTTTAGGTACTGGATAAAGCCGTTATAAAACTCTTCATCGATCTCATCAAACCCTACATCTTTCTTTCCCAGAAAGTTGATAAAGCCAGTCAAATGCCTTTTACACGTGTTATATACATAAATAGTACCTTCTGATTTGTTATTCACTTCGTTGGTGATAAACCTGTCTACATAGCTTAAAACTGTAACGGGTGCTGTCTTGAGAACAATCATCGGTGGTTTGGGATTCAGGTTGAACTTTTGCTCCAAATAAGCCTTCAACTGTGCCGCAGTTGGCACGAACCCTTCAAATTTGCAGCTTCTGAAATAGTCCTTTGCGGCCATTTCCATTTTACTCAGCCAGTCATTGATGGCTGGATATTCAATCCTATTATGTTTTACAATAGCTCTCTTTGCTGTGGGATCCCAATGGTCAGGAAGAATCTTTTCGCCTGTTGTAAGCATCAGGCGCTCGAAACAGTTGTATTTTGACTGCATGTAGATAGATGTTGCAGCCTTTGCGTGAACATCTTTGAGGTAAAAATTGAATTGCGGCATCACCATGAGCTGATATTTTAATGTCTTGATTGGTTGTCTTTCTGGTTGTCCCGCAATGTTTCAGAGAATTTAAAAACTTTCCTACAAAAACATCATCTATTTGAAAACCAGCTTTTTAAACAACCTTCAAACAAAAAAATATCTAAAAAATCAGCAAAATTCAGCAAGTTAAAACCTGACCTGGTGGGCCCACAAAATTTCGCGAGAGTGCCGGTTCTTCCGGCACTTTTTCGATTTTATAGATATAGTTGTCTATTTGGTTTTTACACTAGCCTTACTAAAATAAATTCTAATTGAATTAGAAAGAATACCAGGTGCCTTTCCCGGTTCCGTTTTTTTGTATTTGTTTTGTTTCAACCAGCTTTTCTACGTGCTTTTTTATCGTATTACGGTTAGCATGGGTAATGGTAACAATTTCACCAATTGCAGAATTTTACGAGATAAATCCGGAAGCTGTAACAAGAGCAGATTTTCCTGTTCCAGCTTTGCTTCCAACCTTCTTTTCTGTATCTGCAATACCCTCAAGAAAAATAAAAGCCAGGGCTGCCAATCCGGCCTATCATTCTTCAATGTTCCCTGTGTTTGTCGCAGTGCCAGGTAATATGCCTCTTTGTTTTGCTCAATAACTGCTTCCAATGAGCTGTACGGCACATATTGGTATCCTTCTTTTAATAGTACGAATGTTGTGAGTACACGAGATAACCTACCATTTCCATCCTGAAAAGGATGTATGGCAAGAAACTCAACGATCACAATCGCTGTTACAGTGAGTGGGTGCAGCTTCTTATCTGCATAGGATTGGGATGCCCACTGAATTAGATCACGCATCCTGATAGGGATTTCAAAAGGGCTGGCCGTTTCAAAAACCACACCAAGACTTTTACCCTGCGCATCAAATGCCTCGACGTGGTTAGGAGACTTTTTATAATTGCCGCGATGCCAATAGCCCTTTTCGCTGAATTGCAAAAGCACATTGTGAAGCTGTTGGATATAATTTTCTGTTAGTGGAATATCTGGGTAACCCTGGAAGATCAAGTTCATAACGGATGAGTATCCAGCCGCTTCCTGTTCATCCCGGGTTTCGAATTTTGTATCTCTGGATTGGATAATAACGCTTCTACCTCTTTATCAGATAGTTTACTTCCTTCAATTCGAGTGGATGATCCAATACTTTCAATAGTCGCCACCTTCTTCAAAGAGGAAAGTTGTTCCGGCGCAAGTCTTCCCAATGCACGCTATGCGCCCTTAAACTCGTCGATTTCGGCAATCAGGGAAAGTATTTCGGGTGTAAATACCAGGAATTTTGTATCAATCATATCCAAAAATATACCCATAATTACACACACATACCCCAAAAAACACCCATAAATATCCAAAACACTTGCGTTGAAAGATGTAAGACCTCATAAAGTGACCACCCGTGTAAAGCGCTGGTCAGTCGTTTTTTGTCTCATCCGATTTTGACTCTGCTATGCCCATTACCCGCTACCGATCCGTTTTTGTTTGCTCCAAAAACGCTTTTAAATAGTTTCCCCATATTTTGGGTAATGAATGCGTTCCATGACCCCGGGTTTCAGAACTGATGGGCAACAAGATATATTTACCATGCGGAACTTTCAATATTGCCGTATCCAATATTTTTAATTCGGGCGGGTTGATCTGATCATCTGCTGAATTAATGGCTAACAAAGGAGCTTTTATTTTTGACAAATAGGGCGCCGGGTTATAATCCCTTGAAGCATCGAACTGATAAATCATATCATTCGCATCCCTTCCCTTGACAGCATTCAATAAATACCTGTTCAGATAGGCTTCCGCAGATTGCCTGGTTGGTGCTTCTTTTTGCCATTGCAATGGTGCACTTGACATGATCATTAAAATATCCAAAGCATGCCGCAGGCCCAATGCCGGCTCCTGCACATAATTACCCTGGTTCCAGGCAGGATCCTCTTTGATAGCATCTATCACCATTTTACGGAGTATCCGGTTTCTGCCGCCTATTTCAACCGGCAAACTTGCCAGGGGCAGCAAGGCATCCATGAAATCAGGATAACGATAACCGAATATCCAGGTATGCATGGCCCCCATAGATGTTCCCATAATTAACCGGGCATGCTGTACCTGCAGTTTATTTTTCAACAACAAATAATCGGCATCTACCATATCGTCATAGGTATATGCCGGAAAATGCATCTTCTTTCCGTCACTCGGTTTGCTGGACTTTCCATGACCGATTGCATCGGGCAGGATGATGAAATACTTCTCCGCATCCAATATTTCACCGGCCCTGAATAAATACCCTGCGAAATTCTCTGTCAACAGACTCTCGCCGCTCCCGCCCGTTCCATGCATTATTAAAACCGCATTATCCACCTGCCCCTGCTTATTCAAATGTGGTGTGCCCAGGTAATAATAATGCAATCGCAGTGAGTCCAGCGAGGAGCCATCCGAGAACCTGAAATGCCGGATCACAAAAAAATCATCCTGATAGGGAACCACTTTTTGCGCATAGGCAAAATGGATCCCCAAAAATAACAAGACCAAATATGGAATTTTATGATAATGCATCTTGGTTTTCAAATTGAGTGTATGAGTTGAATATAAGTTTTCCTGCTGAAAATGCCTGTTATTTAGTAAGCGGGGATGTATCCGGTACCGTTTTGCCTTTGCAAGTGCTATATTTATCTACCAACCGATTCAGTACAACACCCTTAGTTCCATGATAGCACCGCTTACCTACCGGTTTCCTGCATTCCTGTTTTGCCTTGTCGTTTATGTTTCGGCAAGGGGGCAAAAAAGCGGCTCTGCTGCAAATCCTTATCAATTAACCCCAACAGCTACCACCGTGGTATGGGGCAACTATTGGTCGGAAGCCAGGCCCGTCCTGCATATTCAATCGGGTGA
>CAZAOR010000492.1:0-5627 GCA_964486805.1 uncultured Sediminibacterium sp.
CAGGATGGGGAAGAGATTGATTTAGGACAAAGAAAGCTGCAGATTATTGCAGTGCCCGGGCATACGCCCGATGCGCTTGCACTGCTGGATAAAGACCACGGGTATTTATGGACAGGCGATACGTTTTATGAGGGTCCGATTTATTTGTTTGCAAAGGAAACAGACTTGTTCGCTTATGAAAAAAGTATTGCAAAACTCGCTGCATTGGCGCCGCAATTGAAAGTGATCTTCCCATCGCATAATAACCCGGTTGCAGATCCCGCAAGATTGATAGCCCTCAAAAAGAATTTTGCCAGGGTGAAAGCGGGCAAGGTAAAAGGAGCCGATGCAGGAAATCAGTCGCTTCTTTTCCAGTTTCCGTATTTTGGCTTGCTGATCCGTAAGGACCGGTTACTGGCATTGCAGCGGCTGCAAGATCCGGGATAAGATTCAGTAAGAACCAAAATTTTCCATATGAGCAGTCGGCTGATTAAAACCATCTTTGGCTTTTCCGTTGGCCTGTATATGACCATCGTTTGCTTTAATAACCTGACCGATTTTGATTCGAATTTTCAATTTGTTCGGATGGTTTCGGGTATGCAGGATGTTTTTTCGAATGCGCATACCGGATGGCGCTCTATCCATAGTGATATCCTGCATCGTATCATGTACCTGTTTATTATTACCATCGAATTGACTATTGCCTGCCTGACCATCCTGGGAAGTTTTAAAATGGTATTCCGCTTATCATCGGCCCCGGCTGCGTTTCAACAATCCAAGAAACTGCTCCTAACCGGATTGGCGATCGGGGTATTACTTTGGTTCGTGATGTTTATTACCATCGGCGGAGAATGGTTCCTGATGTGGCAATCGAAAATCTGGAACGGCCAGAGCACGGCCTTTTTTCTGAGTACCTGCTTTTTACTTTTTCTGCATTATATCAGCCAGCCGGATGCCTAATCTATTTTTTCAAAAGGGGTAAAAGGGTGCCTGGGTTCAAAATAATTCCAAAGCGTATTGGCGATTTTCCTGGTCAAAGTTTCAGCTTCATTGCTGTCGGTCCAGCTCTGGTCCTTGTTGTTTTTGGTCAGAACACAAAAAACAAAATCACCACCGGGAGCATTTACCAGTACCACTTCTCCCCTTGCCTCATTGACCGAACCGTTTTTACAGATGGCATTTACAGTTGGTGGTAGCTGGGATAGGGAGCGCCCATTATAAAACTGGTTTTTCAGGTAGCGGTACATTTTATCGGAATAACGGGCATCTATCAAATTGCCTTCGCGGATCCGGGTAAAAAGATCTGCCATTTCCCGGGGTGTGGTTTGTCCCCAGCCATATTTTTTCCAGATTTCTTCCCTTCCCTTGGTGCGGGAGTTGACTTTGGTATTCACAAGACCTAATTGATCCATGATAGGGTTGATGGCTGCCCCGCCTCCCGCAAGTTCCTGCAGCCAGATAGCAGCCACATTATCGCTATAGGTCAACATCAGTGATATCATGGTAGAGAGATCTGTGCGGGCACTGTCCTTATAAAACTGCATCAGACCGGAACCGCCATAGGCACGTTTGGCATCATATATAAATTCCTGCGACAACTTCAATTCCCCCTTCGCGATCTTTGTGAAAATGCCGGCCAGTATGGGTACTTTGATAATGCTGGCAGTTGGGAATACCGAATCCGCGTTGATCGATACGGTTTTATTTTTTTTCAGGTGATGGATATAAATGCCGATATCACCCTGAAAGCCACTGATCTCTTTTTCGATTAAATTCTTTAATTTTTTATCTTCTTTCTGTGCAACAGCCAGGGTATAAATCAGGCAGGAACCTGCGAGGAACAGATACTTCAGCATAATGATGGCATTTCAACAAAAATAAGGAATGCTGCTTGCCTGCTCCTTCTCCTTTGTGAATCGCCTGTACATGGCAGGACAGATTATTCACTTCGGCAATATCCTTTTTTGACCGCATGGCATCCCGTTTTTACCCGGGCTCCCTAAAAAAATAAAAAGCCGGCGCTTTATTACCTTATTCGGCATTCTTTCTATATTTGCAACAATGTAACAAATATTACCTGACTCCTTATTCTTCCATACAGCGGCTCCTGGCAGGATTCTTCCTGGTGATCTTGGCTTTAGGGATAACGCCGAGATTGCCCCTGCACAACCTGGTGGCCAATCATCAGGACGGTCGCGCAAAGAAAAACCTGCCGGATGCGCGAGCAACGGGACTGAGTACGGCTTCCTATAACTGTCCTGTCGATAACCTGGTCAGTGAATCTGCTTTCATACCGGTGGCAGATACCCGGATGCCGGTACTGGACCCCGCAGTGGATATCCATCTTGTCCGATCTTTATCTCCGGCACTCACCGGCACGGATTTGGGTGTTTTCTTCCGTGGTCCGCCTGCTAACTGATCATTTTACGGATTCGATTGCGGCCATCGCGTGCCTATTTCACACCCTTATTCCAAAATTGTATGAAACGGATTGTCTCATCTATACTCTATACCTGTTCCTTTTTCTTTCTGGTCACCCCCGCCCATGCGGGCACTGATGGGGAGCCTAAGCCCAAAGTTCATTTAAGCGGCAAGGTGACCGATGCCAAAACCGGTGAACCCTTGTATGGGGCCAGTATCTTTTTGCATGAAGCCAAGACCGGAACTGTTTCTGATGCGAATGGCATGTTTAAAACACCGGATGTTCCCGCCGGTAAATATCTGGTTGAAATTTCCTTCCAGGGATATACTTCTGTTTTGCAGGTGATCGACTTGACGGATAACCCCGTTAAACAATTTGCCCTGCAAGAAACCTATGTGGAGAATGAGGCCGTAACCGTTACCGGTGTGGCATCTGCTACCAAGGTGAAACAATCCGCCCAACCGGTTTCCATCGTCAGAAAGGAGGACCTCTTGCGTACCAGTTCTACCAACGTAATTGATGCCTTGAGTAAAATTGTACCCGGTGTCTCGGGTTTGAATACTGGTCCGGCTATCTCGAAACCCATTATCCGCGGACTGGGTTATAACCGGGTTGTGGTGGTACACGACGGTATTCGCCAGGAAGGACAGCAATGGGGAGATGAACACGGTATTGAAGTAGATGAATACAGTGTTCAGAAAGTAGAAGTTTTAAAAGGGCCCGCTTCCCTGTTTTATGGCAGTGATGCCATGGCCGGTGTGGTTCACCTGATTACAAATGTACCTGTGGAGGAGGGCACGATCAAAGCCAATATCCTGGGCACTTATCTAGACAATAACGGCATGCGTGGCCTGAGTGGTAATATGGCTGGTCACCTGAAAAACGGGTTCAACTGGAATGTGTACGGTACTACCCGGTCAGCCGGTGATTATAGCAATGCCTATGATGGTAAGGTATTCAACAGCCGTTTTTTTGAAAGGAATATTGGTGGTTATCTCGGTATCAACAAATCCTGGGGGTACAGCCATATCCTGATCAGTAATTTCAACCAGCATTTGGGTATTGTAGAGGGAACCCGTGATTCTGTTAACGGGAAATTCCAGGTGTATGGGGAAACTCCTTTTGCCCACGATGTAACGCCCGCGGAACTGGACAGCCGCAACATGATGACTCCTTACCAGCACATTACTCATTTTACAATCGCAAGCGATAACAATATTGCCGTGGGTCAGGACAGGTTAGCGATTAACCTGGGCTTTCAGCGTAACCAACGCCGTGAATTAGGCGATCCTGCCACGCCCAATACACCTACGCTCCACTTCGACTTACAAACATTCAATTACAGTTTCCAGTATAATCTTGCCGACCATGATGGCTGGCGTACTTCCTTCGGTGTGTCAGGTATGTACCAGCAAAACAGGAACCTGGCAGAAGAGGTGCTCATACCGGAATACAACCAGTTTGATATCGGCGCATTCGCTTACACCAAAAAAACATTTCATCAGAACCTGACCCTGAGCGGAGGTCTGCGTGGCGATACACGGCATGTACACGGGATGCAATATGATGAAAACGGGGTGGAGCGGTTCAGTGATTTTACCCGTAATTTCGGCAGCCTGAGCGGCAGCGTGGGATTGAGCTATAATGCTTCCAATGCCGTTACATTAAAATTTAACCTGGCCCGCGGATTCCGGGCACCGAGTGTGAGTGAACTATCCAGTAATGGCGCACATGAGGGTACCAATCGCTATGAATACGGTGACAAGCAACTGAAAACGGAAGCTTCCCTGCAGGCAGATGCGGGTATTGACGTTGTTACCCAACATATCAGCTTCAGCCTAACCGGTTTTTACAACCATATCAGCAACTATATCTTCTATAGTAAACTGTCATCGGTCAATGGAGGTGATTCTATCGTGATTGCAGACGGAGAGCCGATCAGCGCTTTTAAATTCCGCCAGGCGGCAGCAACGCTGGTAGGCTTTGAAGCCAAGCTGGACATCCATCCGCATCCGCTGGACTGGCTGCATTTTGAGAACAGTTTTTCCATGGTGGCGGGTCATTTCAGTGAATCCTTTGAAGGTACCAACCGCCTGCCCTTTATCCCGCCGGCCAAACTGGAAAGTGAATTGCGGGCTGATATCAAGCGGATCGGAGAGGGTATTCGGAACGGCTATATAAAACTGGAGATGGATAATATCAGCACCCAGGACCGGGTTTTCACGGCTTATAATACCGAAACACCTACAACAGGATATACTTTGTTCAATGTGGGACTGGGAATGGATATTGTACAGAAGGGCAAAACCTTATTTGGTATTAATTTATCATTGAATAACCTGGCTGATATTACTTACCAGAATCACCTGAGCCGTTTAAAATACACCGATGTAAATATGGTAACAGGCCGGATGGGGGTTTTTGATATGGGCCGGAATTTCAGCCTGAAAGTGAATGTGCCGCTGTCATTCAAATTGAAAAGCTGAGAGGGGAGCGGGTGAATAGTCAATAGTGAATGACTAAACGATAACGAAAACCGACACTTTGCATACCGCGAGGTCGGCGGGGTCAATGATTTGTTTAGTCAGGATTGACCCAGCCCGTCGGGACAGGCATGGTCTGTTCACCGATTGCCTGTATGTTTTTGTATATTGGCAGTATGGATATTACCATCAATACGCCTGCCCTGCTGTTCCCCGCCATAAGTTTGATCATGCTGGCTTATACCAATCGTTTCCTGGCGCTTTCCAACCGGGTTCGGAGCCTGCATGACAAATACCAGAACCATGAACAGAAACATATCATTCACGGACAAATCAAAAACCTTCGTTTCCGGTTAAAGCTGATCCGGCAAATGCAGGCCTTGGGGATCCTGGCTTTCCTGAGTTGCATCCTGAGCATGTACCTGATCTATATCGACAGCATGGGACCGGCCAACGCAGCTTTTGCATTCAGTATGATTTCATTTTCCGCTTCACTGGCTTTATCCTTTCTGGAGATCTGGAAAAGTACCAAGGCGCTGGAACTGGAACTGAGTGATATGGAAGGGCTGGAAGATCCTTCTGTACTGGACTACCTCAAAAAGAAATTTGACAAGGATAGCTAGGCAGGTACCAGGGCGGATTTTCGGTTGACCTGTTTTCAAGGGGCGGTTCGCACGCGGGTTAATATCTGTGCCGAAATTGCCGGGCTTTTCCTTCCTTACCTCTGCCATATCCGTTTATGC
>CAZAOR010000493.1:0-5793 GCA_964486805.1 uncultured Sediminibacterium sp.
ATTTGTCGGGATAACCCGCAGCAATGGCTTCATAGGCAGCAATAGCTGCATAGGTATAATTCCGGGCGGCGACCATGGGCGGAAAATTATTTCCCATCACGACCGTATTCAATGCATGTACCGATTGTGTAATTCTTTCAGGATTGTGCAGGTATGCTTTGTACTCCATGCTTTGTTTGCAGGAGATGACCAGTATGCATACAATAACACAAAGACCCGTGACGAGCCTTTTGATCATATTGCAATAATGTTAATGGAATAAAATAAAGGAGTAAGCGTAAAGCTTATTGCTTAATAACCAGCTTATGCCTGGGGTGGTTTATCCAGCCTGCTGAGAAAAGCAGATTTTACATCGGCCGCAAATTCGCCGTGCCGGTTCACAGTCTCGCCTGCATTCCTAAACTGCCAGGAAAAGAAAGCATGCGTATCTGTAAAATCGGATACGGAATATTTCGCCGAATGTGTATGGTGTGCAGAAGATTTTTTAGCGTTGTTGTTGTTGTTATTGACAAAGTCATTGGCAAGCCGGGCAAATTCTTCCCGGGCGTTCCGGATACTGTTTTTTGCCAGGTTCGGTATACACAATAATTCCAGGGAATCCTGATAGAAGCGGCGCTTTACATAGGTGTAGTTTACACCATTGATCTCGATCTGGCCATCCACCCGTTCAAACTGTTGGGTGCTGACCCCGTAAGGCAGGCTGGCCGGGACTTTGAGCGAAATCAGTTCCGATTCATCGTATTGATCCCGATCCAGTAAAGCTTGCAGATGATTGTCGGCCCTGTCTTCAAAAAAATCACTGACCAGGCGGTACCCACCCAGGTTGAACAGGAGAAGCCCCAGCAGCAGTATGGCAGCAATCTTTTTCAGTTAGTGTGAAATTAACACATTTACCGGTTAACGGAAAAAATTTTCTTTTCCACACCGACCCCGGTAATGGTCAGTTTTTTCCAGGTCGGAGGCAGTACGGAAGGCACTTGCACAATTCCATTGTCCGTGATATCCAGGCCGCCAAATCCCATCATGACACTCTGCAGAATACCGCCTGCACCAGTCGCAAAATAGGGATTGGTACCACCCTTTGTTTCAGCAATGACCCGGAAAGGCGGGTTCAGGTTGGGGATATACGCATCCTTGAAAAAATGCGCTGCTTTCCCGGCATCTCCGAGCCGGGCATACAGCAGGGTGAAAATTGCCTGGGTCATGGCGGGGGTACCTTCATTGGGAACGCGGGCCGCATAATAATCCAGGTCTCTCCTGATCCTTGCGGTATCTGTAATTTCTTTCAACGGATAGGCCAGCAGGTTCACATCTGCCTGCTTGATTCCTTCTCCATGGTAAGTGGCATGCTCCTGCGTTACCCCATTTGCCATTTGCAGGATCGGGATATTCTTCGCCACCAGCATCCAGTCAGGATCGGCCGGAACCTGCAGGATGGCGGCTGCCTTGGTTGCATATTCCAATACTGCTTTGGCGGCCGCATTGGTCCAGGCGTTATTGTCAACATTCTCGGCCCATTCATCTGCCGCCACTACATTCTTGATATCATAATGTCCGGGTCCGTTTCTTTCTACCCGGCTGGCCCAGAATGCCGCTACGGCCTGCAAAACCGGCCAGCCTTTTTCCCGCAGCCAGGTTTTATCCTGTGTAACACAATAGTAATCCCAGGCAGCAATACCCACGCAAGCAGTGATATGGTGTTCAAACGGGCCGCTCAATGCCCATACCGGTGTTTCTTCTACCCCGCTGGCTGCGCTTTCCCAGGGAAACATCGCGCCTTTATACCCATGATGAAAAGCATTCCTGCGAGCCGCCTCCAGCCGGTTATAGCGGTATTCCACCATGCTTTTTGCCATTTCCGGGTGCAGCACCAATAAAGCCGGGTACATCCACAACTCTGCATCCCAGAATACATGTCCGTTATACCCCAGGCCACTCAAGCCCATCGGGGAAGGGCTCTGATCTGTTCCTTCCCGCACAAAAGAATAGAGATGGTACAACATACTGTGGATGTCCTGCTGTGCCTGGGCGTCCCCCTCCACCTGTATGTCACTCTGCCATAACTTGTCCCAGGCTTGCCGGTGGAATTGAATCAGCCGGTCTCGTCCCTCCAGCTTTGCAAAAATGGTGAGCCGTTCTGCTTCATTCAGCGGATCCTCATCATGTGCCGAGGTAATGGAACTGCCCGCAATGGAGAAATGATAGGTTTCGCCTGCTTTCAGTTGTTTGCTGAACTTCATCAGGTGCATATTGTTGTCCCACATTTCATGGATCACCCTGGGTTCTTGTCCATGCGGTTCGCTGAACAGAAAGGTATTGGATGCGCACATGAGCAATTTCCCAGTCGGGCTTTTCGCCGTTGAAGTCAGTAAACTGATCACCACATGCGGGCGATCGATTTCATTGTAATAGTTCTGTACCTCCTTCAAGGCATCGGGGGCCTCCATCACACTTGCCGCACCCAGGCTGATATTCTTTTTAGCGGTAACTGTCACATCCATCAGCACGGTGAATGGTAACTGGCGAAGGGAGTAATAGGTGTAGCTGACAACCGCTTTATCCCCATAATCGAAACGGGTTGTAAAGCTTGCATGCCGCATATCCAGTTCCTGCTGCATATCCCGGATATTGCCTGAACCGATCCTGGTTCCGTCAATATCCATCTGCATGTTCAGGAGATTAAAGCTGCGCAGAAAATTGCTGACCCGGCCCCTGCCATACAGATCATAAGCGCCGGCCAGCACCACATCTTTTACCTTGAATGGTTCAGGAGAAGAAACGATCCCGATCATACCATTGGCAACAGTAACCCCATAATAATTTTCGGGATTGATCTTGCTTGCTGCTATCTTCCAGGGATCGGGGGATTGTGCGTAGGCCTGGTAACAAACCGATACCAGCAAAATCAGGTAGCTTAATTTTTGCATCATTTTTTATTTCAGTTTGACTGATCCATTTTTTTTAAACAGGCAAATCCGGTCGTTGTTCATGGCAGCAAGCAGGCCTGTACTGCCATCTGCCAATTTCAGCAGGGACAGATCTCTCAACTCGCCTTTCAGGAATAGCCCGCTGATCTTTGGCAATAAATAGGAATAGGACCTGTTTCCGGTACTGATCAAGCTGGTGCCATAACCTGCATCCATTCTGCCGGTCTGAGGTTTCAATCCGTAAAAATTGCCTGCCAGGAAGATATCATTTTTCCCATCGCCGTCCAGGTCGGTTACGACAATACCGAATACCGGTGAAAACTGGGCCTGGATGGGCAAGGCTTCCATTTGAAAATTCCCTTTTCCATCATTGTAAAAAACAGCACTCTGTTCTTGTTCCGCAGTCAGCACCCGTGCATGGGCCAGTTGTTCCTTACTGAATATTTCATCAATTGTTTTCCCCGCATAACTGTCATACCGCAGAAATTTCTTTTTCAGCACAGGCAACTGCATCTCCATTTCATCTTTCAGGTAGTAAGGATAGGCTTTCCCGTCGCGCTTATAATATACGGGCACGCATTCTACCTGCCCATTGTTATCGAAATCATCCACATATAAGCGGCCGGGATGCGCCGGATCGAAACGGATATTGGAGTTTTGCCCAAAATTACCTGCCAGCAAATCGGGTGTTCCATTGCCATCCAGGTCGGCAATCCTCAGGCAGTTCCACCAACCGGATGAATGGGGCACTTCGCTTATTTTTTCCAGCCGGTTATTGCGATAGCCCAGTACGGTTACCGGCATCCAGTCTCCGACCACAACCAGTTCGGGGCGATTGTCGCCGTTGATATCCGCCCATTGTGCATCCGTTACCATTCCTATTTCTTTCAAGATGGGCGCCTGGGTTTCCGTCACATCCCGGAATTGCGCGCCGCCCATATTTTCAAGCAGTACACTGCGGGGAGCCATTCCGTAAACACCCGGTACATCTCTTGCACCGATAAAAATATCGGGTTTTCCATCCCCGTTATAATCGCCAACACGCACACAGGAAGCATTCAGCGACAATGTAGGCCATCCGGTTACAGCAGACTGGAAATGTCCGTGACCATCATTCAGGTACAAACGCGGTGCCAGCAGGGGAGATCCCAGTTTAGCCTGGTTACCTCCGGAAGCAATGACCAGGTCCAGATCGCCATCGCCATCCGCATCCAAAAATGCCAGTCCGATATCTTCATAAAAAGCATCTCCCATGAAAGCTTTTTCAGGCTGTTCCCGGAAATGCCCGTCTTGCTGCTGCAGAAATAATTTGGTGGTATCGCCGGAAGCACCGCCAACAATAAAGTCTTCCAGCCCATCCCCATTTACATCGCCTGTTGCAATTTTAGGTCCCTCGGTGGATAGCAGTTTGGGCAAAAGCCTTTCTGCATCAAAATCCACATAATCATTTTCCCGGTGGCGCGAATTACCTGCCAGTAAGCGGGCACCAAGCTCTGTGAACAGGGTTGGACCCGGTTTTTGCGGTATGAGCTTACGGGTGGCATCCCGTTGATGCAGTACCAGCAAGGTATCGGTTGATGCGGGATAGAGTACCTGCATTTTTTCATCGGGCCACTGCACCAGCACGCTGTCCACCTTTTTCGATTGATTCAACCCGAAAACAAGTACGGGGTCCATGCTGCTCTGGAACCCGCGGGTCGGCATTTCTTCCTGCATTTGTTGCCTGCCCTGGGTATACACTGTAACCCTGGCGCCAATGCCGTAAGTATTGGGTGCATTTCCCTGTAATTGGCATTTCAGGAAATGATGCCCCAGGTTTTCGGTTGTTTTGTTCCGGTAAACCGATACCAGATCATTTTCATTGTTTATCACGAGATCCAGGTCACCGTCTCCGTCAAGATCTGCATAAGCCGCCCCGCTGCTGAATCCTGGCTTAGCAAGTCCGAGACTGGCCGCCATATTTTTAAATTTCAAACCGCCTTCATTTTTAAAAGCGTAATTGGGAATGGGCACGGAGGGCATGCGGTTCAGCAAGTCCATGAAATCAAATCCGCCGGCGCGTATTTTCATCAGGGTCTCCTGGCTGTTGAAATAAGCCAGGAAGTCCTGGTCGGTCAGGTCTCTTCGGATACCGTTGCAAATAAATAAATCCTTCCAGCCGTCATTGTCAAAGTCAAAGCCCAGGGCGCTCCAGCTCCAGCCGGTTGCTTCTACGCCACATAGCTGACCCACTTCGCTGAAGGTGCCATCCTGGTTATTCAATTGCAGGGTATTGCAGGTAAACTGGTGATGAAAATCCAATTGATTACGGGCATTCTGTACATCGTATCCGTCAAATTTCAATGTTGTTTTAAGCCGGTAATCATCTTCCGGCAACATCTCTGCGGTATAAATATCCAGGTATCCATCATTGTTCAGATCGGCGATATCCGTGCCCATTGCCCCATTACTCATATGGCCGATGGCTGTATTGGCCATTTCCTTGAAACTGCCATTATGCTGGTTGATGTATAGATAGTCGTTCTCATGAAAATCATTTCCGATATAAATATCCGGGTATCCATCCAGGTTTATATCCGTAATCACAATACCGAGACCATATCCAATGGCAGAACTCTGGATGCCGCTCTCCCTGGTAATATCGGTAAACCGGCCATTATCATTCCGGTATAAGCGGTCACCGGACAGCGGGTGGTAAGTCCCTACGAACTCTCCCCTTGGTTTGAAAGTACCGTTCTGGTGCACGGAGTGATTGAGTAAGTACATATCCAGGTCGCCATCCTGGTCAAAATCAAAGAAAGCAGCCTGGGTGCTAAACCCTGAAAAGTCCAGGCCATAGGCCGCTGCTTCGTCCTTGAAGACCGGC
>CAZAOR010000494.1:0-2996 GCA_964486805.1 uncultured Sediminibacterium sp.
ATATTCCGGGAAAGGCGGCGTTTGCAGGTATGGCCGCCAGTTATGATCCATGTACTTGTTGATAACTGTTTCGGGTCTTACCAGGTTATAGGTGTATTTGGCATACCAGCAATAGATAAAACCATCCATGATACCTGCGGCAACAGATGCATAGGCATATACTGTTTTATCAAAATCAGCATGCTGATTCTTTGAAATGATCCCAGTGATGCCCATCCAGTGATCACCGGGAGTCATGGCCTTGGTTGCATACATGAGATGCCCAACTACATTCATGCGGAAACCATTGCAGTCCCAAAAATTGGCAATGGCTTTCTGTGCATCTGTCAATGCATTCACAGAATCGTAAACCTGGTGTACCAAATGGTCAAAGCTGCTGCCTTTCTCCCGGCTGAATTTGATGATAGACATGGACGGGAGAAAAGTGGATGGATTACCGATAGCAATCGTACGGATTGATTTCCATTGCGGTTCTACCCCCTGAAAATAACCGGGTGGTGTGGGAATCCAGGAACTGTCGGCATTGGTAACGGTATATTTTGGTGCTGACCGGGTTTCCGCGTAATTATCCTTTTTGCTCCAGTCCAATATGGCATTCCCGACAGCTATGCCGTAATCGGATGATTGTCTGATCATCTCTTTCGGCATGCCATGCCGGATAGCCAGACTGTCGAGCGATTGGATCATGGAATCTGTTTTGTCCTTGGAAAAAGTAAGTGCATTTCCGACATGGATATAGGCCTTCATAGCTGCAAAAGGGAAATCAATCTGTGCCCCGGCCGGAGGATTCGGGATACTTCCTTTCGGAAGATCTTTGAGCTGGCCTTCCAGGCTGGTATAATTGCTGTCGTACCGGGTAATCACTTCATAAGCAGCCAGGTGAGCATACGCCTGTACACGGCTGGCTACCGGCGGTGTGAAAATATCATAAGTGATTACATCAATAAGCTGGCCCGTTACTTTACTGTAAAGTGCAGGATCATGAATAACCTTTACATAATCATTTTGGGGGGTATGGCAGGCATACAGTGCGCCCGCCAGCAGGCATACAACTAAGTATCGCATCGTTGTCGATTATTTAATTAAGCATTTAATGGAACACCGGGGTGCTCCTTGTTTCAGGTGAAAATCAGCAAAACCGGGGGGCTGTTTCCGGAGGCTGGCCAGGGGTTTCGGCCGACCAGTTTTTGTGGAAATGATTCTGGGGATGAAGATAGCATCGCAGCATTCGGCCGGCCAGGGATTGTAAAGACCAGCTATCGGGATGCTCGTAATAAACCCCCTGGAAACTGTGTAAGAGATTACCGTTGTTGTGGGTATTGGCAGGATGATTCCCACTGGATTTCATCAGGTCATTGGCAAGCCGGAAGAATTCATTCCGCGCGTTTTCAATACGTGCACTCTCATTGTCACGGAGGCAATAGAGGATGAGTTCGCCTTTTTCAATCTTGTATTTGACATAATGGTAGCGGGTATTACCAATGGTAGCTTCATTTTCAGGCAGCGCAAATGTCCGGGTACCCGCATAATAGGCTAAACGCATCGGGATATGTACTTCCATCAGGTCTGTACTATCGAATGTGTTATTGCGTATCTGATTATCGAGGCGATTGGATGCAGCATCCTGCAGATATCCGGAAACAACCCGGTAGCCGAACCAGTTGAAGAGCATGATCAGAAAAAGAAATAATATCGCCAGCCTTTTAAACACAGTACAAGGTAAATAAAATTGTTGTATTGGTGTAATGAGTACAAAATCAATCAATTATAAACTTTTGACGGGTTTGATGCCGAGGGGATAACTGACAGGAAGTGACAGGAGAGCCTTGATAACCAGTTCTTATTTTGCAGCATTTTGTGAAATTCCCGGTAAATAAAAAGACAGCGGTTCTTCGGGCCTGTCCCGGAATCATATGGCATACTTTATCGCAAACCAGGAATGCTGTCTTTGGGGACTGATCTATACAGCAAATGGCAGCGTCTGCTGAACAGGGTGTCGTTGAGGAAACACCTCTTATTTAAGCGTCAATTGCGAACATTGACGGATGGCTGGGTAGATTTTGATATTGATTGAATTGTCGGTCAATTTATTAAGCTGGTCCCATCTTCTATCGAAACCACGTAGGCTGATAAAGGCATGCCCATAGCATGTGCATATGCTGCTGTTACAGTTTGTACCAGTTCATCCAGGTATTCTTTCCTGACCAGGTTCAGGGTACAACCGCCAAAACCACCACCCATCATACGCGCCCCTATCACGGAGGGTTTATTTTTTACAAACCCGATCAACCAGTCCAGTTCCCGACAACTCACTTCATATTGTGTGCTTAAACCTTCGTGTGTCTCCAGCATTTTCTGTCCGAGTGACTGGTTATCTCCTTGCTGGATATCCATGCAAGCTTCCTGCAAGCGCCTGATCTCGTTGACTACAAAACCTGCACGTCGGTAAATCAGGTCACTTTTCGGTTGCACGTATGCTTTTAGCATTGGCATGTCCACGTCGCGTAGTGTGTGAACGAAGGGTTGGAATTCTTTGATCCAGTTCACGGCCATTTCACATTCAGATCTGCGTGTATTATAGGCGGAGGAACCCAGGGAATGTTTTACATTCGAGTTCAGCAGTAAAAGCTTTATTCCTTCCAGCCGGAATGGTATATACGCATACTCCAGTGTTCGGCAATCCAATTTAAGTACCTGATCTTTTTTACCCATCACGGAGGCAAACTGGTCCATAATGCCACATCTCACACCGGCAAACGCATGTTCTGCCTGCTGGGCCATTTTTGCGATAGATAGCCTTTCCAGTCTGAGAGAGAAAAGTGTATCCAACGCAAAAATAGTGGCACATTCTACGGCTGCTGAGGACGACAGTCCGGCCCCGATCGGTATATCGCTGGTCAATGCCAGGTTAAACCCTTTTTGCAGGTACCCATTTTGTAAAAGCATGGCGGCGGGCCCAAGAATATAATTCGGCCAGTTGGGATGGGAGAGCGGCT
>CAZAOR010000495.1:0-2772 GCA_964486805.1 uncultured Sediminibacterium sp.
GGGAGCTGTGGCTCACACACGCTCTCCGGGTAGTGACTCATTTTCAGGCTGCCCACTGATTTGGAGTCTTTTCGAGTAGTCCTGCTAGTTCTTCCAGAGTCCAGACATGATCGCTTAATCCAGCTTCCATCGCTGGCGCAACGCGCAGCGTCTTATGGATGCGGCAGAAGTTGTAATGCATAAAGTGCAAGGCTACTGCGAAGGCATGGTTTTCTATCTTTTTGCTGAATCCATTTGTCAGCCGTGTAAACCTGCGCATCGACATACGCATGGTGAGGTTCTGGCGTTCTACAAAGCTGGTGGAAATGTGTTTCGGATCGGGATCACCTGTTACAACCTTGCATTCCGCACCGATGCACGCAGCAGGGGAATAGCGGCGATGGTCATCTTCGCTCGACGCGCCATAAATCTTGTGGAGAGTAGCAAAGTCCACATCCATTCCAAAGGCGTTTTCGACTGCTTGTAGATATGGCTTGTGGCCGTCCGTCGTGAGTTGCACCCGGCCACGCACGCGGCGCGATACATCTCGCATGAAATCGTAGGCCCAGCCGCTATCGCGTCCGCCAACCATGTAAGAGATGCAGAGCTTTGTGTCGGCATCTATGGCCGTCCACGTCCATACGTCACCCCAGCCCTGTTGCTTCTGTTCCGGCGTGGCATTCTTCGCCTTCGCTCCCACGAATTGCCAGATTTCATCACATTGAATCCGGCGAGCGCGGACGTTGCGAACGTGGGCGTCATGGTAATCGGCGCAAGCCATTCCGATTTCAGGAACGATCTTTAGAACGGTGTTAAAGGCTACTCCGCAAAGGCGGGAAGTGGAGCGGAGTGAATTGCCTTCGACTAGAGCGGCAATAATGCGAGCACGATCAGACACACTCAAACGATTCATGCAACTCATTATGCATGAGCCGCTCAAGCATGTCAATTATTTCCTTTAGTAGCTCCTACGAATTTTCACGACACGTGCATCGTGTTCCGTATCGTCCAATATCCGGACCCGACGCCCATATCCTGGAGACAACGTTCGCCGCTCGAATCCCTGCGATACAAGCTTTTTGCGCAAACGCTCCCCTTCTATCACCTTTTTCCAATCAATCGGCGACCCTTTCCCTATAAGCTTCTTCAAACTCTTAACGGTAGGCACTCTGGCACCAAATCCTCTCTACGCGAACGGAACAAAACCATTGGACGTGTGAATTACTCCACGGTAATCGCGCTTTACCATGTAGTCCGAAAGCAGATCGTAGTAGGAGCGGATTGCGTCTGAATGAGACACATTGGCCTCGAAATCTTCGATCCTAAGCTTTAGGTCTCTTCGCAAAACCTCCATTGAAATTCCATACCCGTGAGAATGCCATTTTTTCGTATCGTTCAGCACCTTGCCAATGCGCGTTGCGGCGTCTTCTTTCATCTTTTGGGTCACACTGCGCTTTCGCGTTTGCGTGACTTTCCAATCTTTGAATTTATACTGCACCAACCATTCCTTCAGTGCAGTAATCGCCAGGTCGCGCTGCTGCTCGTAGAAGTACAGTTCTCCTTGATCAAATGAAAGAAGTATCTGAATTTCCGTAGTTGAAATTCGGTTCCTGGCAGCCTTCTTAAGCAGATCATTGTATTTCTCAAGATACCCGAGGGCAGAGACAGGCAATCCTTTCACAGATTGAATTTGCGGATCGATTGGCCCAAGTCGGGAGTAGTAGTCCATGTAGATCGAATCGCCGGAAAGAGTAAAAATCGTGCCCGCAGAATACGCGTAATTCGGAATTATGAAATCCACGATCTTGTAGTGTCGGCGAAGCGTAGCCACCATGCGCTGTACAGGGTCCATGTATCCGCCCCCGGTAGTGAGTACTATGATCAGCCGATCCGAAGGGTTGCCTTGGGTGCATCTCTTTTCAACGGCTATCCTAAGAGGATCATCAACCCCAAGAAGGATTGGTCCGCTAAAGCTCAGCGCGTGGGATTGAAAGATGCCCTCAAGAGCCTGCAGCCTGTCGTGTAACTGCTGCTCAACAAACTCATTCGCTGTCACGGGAGGAATATACGAAGAACGAGACACGGGCATGTTAATTTCCCCTGTTCGCCCATCTCGCCTCCGCCGCTCTCTTGGCGATTGCCTTGCGCTCAGATTTGGTTAGGGCTGCTGCTCTGGCTTTGCCGCCCTTTATACCACCGCGCCTGCCAATCTCTGCAAGGTATTTCGTCACAGCGTTCCGTTCCGGTAATACTTCATCGCGTTCTTCTGTGGCCAGCTTGACTGTCAGCGCAGCGGCGGCATTCGGATCGGACGGCATTTTGCTTAAGCGCCTCATGCACAGAGTATCGCACCCTCTGCCTTAATAAGCAAGCCTGACCGGCTCAAGCAAAATGAGTCACTACCGCTCTCCGCGTCTGTTTGACTTCGCCCACCCGCATTGCCGACCATAATCTGTTCGGCTTCTGAGAGGCCGCAGGGAAGGTTTGGCTCCAATGAAGGTCCTGATTCTTGGTTCCGGCGGACGTGAGCATGCGCTGGCGTGGGCCGTGGCCCGCAGCGAGCGGGTAAACGAGGTCGTCTGTGCGCCGGGCAACGGCGGCATTTCACAGGTGGCGCGTTGCGTTCCGGTCAATCTCAAGGACCTGGACGCAATGGTGCGTCTCGCTCAAGCAGAGCAGCCTGGGCTAACCATCGTCGGGCCGGAGCTGCCGCTTTCAATCGGTGTCGTGGACGCGCTTGCCGAGCGGGGTTTTCGGGTTTTTGGTCCAACGCAGGCGGCGGCCATGCTCGAA
>CAZAOR010000496.1:0-4572 GCA_964486805.1 uncultured Sediminibacterium sp.
ATACCGGCAGATGTATTACCGGGGAATGAAAAAAATGCCATTGAACTTTTATTAGAACAGTTCAAACATTTCAGCAGCGAGATGAAGTTCAGTAAAAGGGAAAAACTTATACGCTGTATGGCAAGACAACAGGCGATCAAAGCAGGACAGGCATTGAGCCAGGAAGAAATGAGGCGCCTGGTAGAAGAACTCTTTGAATGCCGCACGCCCAATACCACCCCTACCGGCAGTCCCACTTTCCTGGAGTTCAAAGAAGATTACCTGGACCGGATGTTCGGAAAATGAGAAACCGAAGCGAAACGGAACTCACACCGTAGGCTTGCTGAAAAAAGTCAATAGGGAATGAAGCTAAGCCGATGCTGGTCGCCTGACCGGCATCCATATCTTTTGTTTAGCGATCAAACGGAGTCCGTGTTGATGCGACAACTGGCAACCCGCCCAAGATCTAATAATGGTCCATCAATCCCGTTAGAAAGGTCTCGATACCCTTGCGGATATTGGCGGCAGAAGTCTGGTGAGCGTTTACCAGGATGGAGAATACCAATTGTTTACCCTTGTTTGTTATCATGAAACCGCTGAGGGCTACATGGTTGCTGAGTGTACCTGTTTTAGCGTATATCTTCCCCTTGTAATTTTTATACAAACTACCCAGGGTACCATCGCCGCCGGTTGCAAGTATCGCCTGGATGCGCGGCCAGGGGAACCGGGCTTTCATCTGCGTGAGTATCCATACAAGATCATCCGGTGTGACAAGGTTGTAACGACTGAGGCCACTGCCATCCACCCATTTGGGTTTTTGGGGGAGATCTTTATAATCCGAATGTAAAAGTGTATCGATGATCTTCCTGTCATTCATCGTACCAAGCCAGTCATTGCTGATCATCAGCAGGGTCTGTTCGGCAAAGAAATTATCACTCCGGTGCATCATGATCCGCAGCAGGGAGTCTGTCGGCTGCGAGTGAATGATCTGTACGTCTGGCAGGCGATCCAGTTTAAAATGAGCCGCCTGTACCCGGGTATGGAGGGTGTCGCGTAATGCCTGCAGCAAGACTGTATTGCCGGTTGTATGAAACGGTATCTGTACCAGACCAAAAGGCGTTTTGGCCATGCTGGCATAAAAATGGTTGTCGCTGATACTGCGGGTTAGCCGGAAATGATGGCTGAGGCCCTGCACCGCCGCCAGTACCGAATCAAACAGGTAACCCGGTGTCACCCGTAAGGCAGGTGTGTCTTTGATCCAGGTCAGGTTTCCATATATCGGAAAAGCGCTGCGCTCCTGCATGTAATCACTATTGTAATCATCCCAGGCCCAGCCCATTCCCAAGGGGTTATCGTTCCAGTTGGCATCGGTCAGCAGCAATTCCCGTTGCTGTTTCAGAAATTCGTAAACGGGCTGTGCTTTGAAATCCGGCATCAGGAAACTGGCGTCCGCATTCCCCTCCACTTCCACCCGGCCATTGCCTTTATTTACATATCGAATTCCGATCAGACTATCCCCCAGGTGACGCATGGCTGCGAAACAGGTAAGCAGTTTGGTATTACTGGCTGGTACGAAGTATTTATCCGACTGGTACTGGTACCAGTATTTACCGGTAGCCGGCTCATAAATACTGATACCCGTATGCGCCGGCAGGAAGGAAGGGGTTTCCAGTAAGGAGGTGCGTGCACTGCGGGCGATCTTTTGCTGGATACTGCAGGAACTGAGGGCCAGGATCCCGAATAGCAGACAGGCGGATACCAATACATTCGTTTTCATATAAACAAGATCAGCTTCTTTCTACTGCGCGCATCCATCGTTCCGGGATCTCATTCCGGGAAGCCGTGAGATAATCTGTATAACTGCAGGCAAGATAAGTGGTATCGGGGAGTTGCATCCACCAGCGACCGGTTATTTTACTCCGCAGGAATGCCATTTCCACGTCCGCAAAAGCAATGGTGAACTCATCGAATCGTCCCTGCTCGCCAAGGGTCGCTTCTCTTTTACCTTTCTGGATACCGTCCATGAAATACCAGAGCATATGCGAGATTTGGCGGGCGGTCATATCGTGCTGGTCCAGTTCCGGTATAAAGCCATAAATACCTGCTGTGCTGCACTGGCGGCTCATTCCGGCATATTGCATCAGGGTACAGGCTTCTTCCCCGTCAAAACCGTTGGGAGTGATGCGGTTAGCCGGCGCATGGGCATATTGCACGGCTGCGATGTCAAAACTGAACATATCTGCTTTGCGGATTGCGGGTTCCATTTCTTCTATCGCTTCTTTTACCCGGCCCACACGAAAGCAGTCGAAACCCAGCTTGTCAATGGTTTCCAGCATTTCCGGATGCATGAAATAACTCTGGAACCCGATATGGGTATAATGCCGCAGGTGATTGGGCGTACCGGTAAACATTTCCACCAGGAACTGATCTGCTGGAAGCAAACTTTCCATATCAAGATCAATACGGGCATCGACCGAGGCCGCATCAATGATCCTGTCCATTGCGCCGTATGCCTGGTATTGTGCCAGGGTCACATCATGCGACCCGCCGAGTATCAATACTTTTTTATCCAGGGCAATGAGTTCCTTTAAAACAGTCCGCAACGCTGCATAGCTGTCTTCCAGTGTGGCACCACTTTTTACATTACCCAGGTCTGCCACCTGTACTTCTTTATGCCAGTGAAACAAGCGGTAAAAAGCAGTACGGATCGCATCAGCAGGCGCTGCGCCGGCATAGGCCAACCCGGCGCCCCGCATTTCATCACATCCGATAATCACTAGGTCGGTATTGACAAGATCGGGGATCTCGGTTTCATACGCCAGCACATGTTTCCCCAACTGGGAATCACGGTATCCTTCATCTTCTGAAAGCTGACTCATATTGACAGGATCCAGGAAATCGGACAGATTGGAAAGCATGTAGAAAATTTTGTTTTTGAAACGTACGAAGCGCAGTTTTATTGCTGGAAAATGAAGTTTCCGCCAACTATTCCGTGTACTTGTAACCTACCCCGCGAACAGAGTGAAAATAGCGGGGGTGGCGGCTGTCCGTTTCAAAATATTTCCGGAAGTTAAGGATGAAATTATCAATGGTCCGGGTGGTGGGATATACATTGTACCCCCATACAACCTGCAATATTTTTTCTCTGGTCACAACATCGCCTTTATTTTCAATCAGGAGCTTCAATAACATCGCTTCTTTCTTACTCAATGCCACCCTTACCTGGCTCCAGGTGATTGCTTCCTGTGCTTTAAAGTCAATTTTATTATTGCCGAACACATACACATCTTCCACTCCTTCCTTTTCCTGCATTTTTTTGCTCTTGTGAATCAGCTTTTCAACCCGGATCAGTAACTCTTCCAGATTAAAGGGTTTGGTCAGGTAATCATCTGCGCCTTTGCGCAGGCCTGCCACCCTGTCGGCCCCGCTGTTACGCGCACTCAGCATCAGAACCGGCACTTCATTATTGGCCACGCGGATGGTTTCCGTAATACTCAGGCCATCCATTTCAGGCAGCATGATATCCATAATGATCAGGTCGAAATAAGCCTGATTGATCATTTTCAAGGCTTCATTTCCGGTATAGGCGGAGCTCACTTCATAGCCTTCCATTTCCAGGTTGAGTTTCAGGGCTTCATGCAGGTGCTCTTCATCCTCTACCAATAAAATATTTGCCTGTGGTGTTTTCATCCGGCTGTAAATGTCACTGTAAAAATAGTTCCCCTGGGCGTATTATCCGAAACGGTGATCTGTCCGCCATGGTTTTTTACGATGCGTTTACACAGGTACAGTCCCAGGCCGGTGCCTTTGGAGCGACGGGTATTTTCATTACCGCTGCGATAAAATTTTTCGAACACGCGTTTTTTTTCAGGGTCCGGTATGCCTTCGCCCTCATCATGAACTGCCAGGCGGATTTGCTGATGATTCGATGATAAGCAGAGTTTCACGGCTGCATCGGCGGGAGAATATTTGATGGCATTTTCCAGCAGGTTATTGATCAGCATCTGCAACTGCAGGGGATCGCCGACAAGATAGATACCATCAGCTATCTCTTCCACAATGCTTCGCTGGGGGAAATGAGCCAGGCAGTCATCAACACAACCTGCTGCCAGGTCGGAGAAGTTGATCTCTGTTTTTTCCTGCCCCCGCACACCGGCATCCAACTGGGAAGCCAGCAGGATATTGTTGCAGAGTGTATTCAGCCGATTGGCTTCTGCCAGGGTATTCGTGATCAGTTTCTGCTGCTTTCCCTCATCCAGTTTTCTTTTTTGCAGGGTTTCCAGGTTCAATTGGGTAACAGCGATGGGCGTTTTCAGTTCATGGGTAACCGCCATCATGAAATTATGCTGTTGCTGGGATAAACGCAGCTGCCTGCGGGTGGCTCGGAACACAAATACGGCGCCCACCAGGATCAGAGCCAGAAAAGTGACCCCTTCTCCAATGTATTGCGCCGTTTTCCGGCGGTGTGCTTCCTGTATTGCAGCAATCCGGGCCGGATCGCCGGGTTGTTTTGCTGCTACCGCTTCCAGTTTGGCATCGGTAATTTCATTGTTTTGCTTTTGGAGGGCGATAAACCACCAGGCCAAAGCGGCT
>CAZAOR010000497.1:0-3252 GCA_964486805.1 uncultured Sediminibacterium sp.
ATCTTGTTCAGCTCATCCGTGATCCGCTCCTGCGACACGATCTTGATCCGGTGCGCATCTTCTGTGATCGCCTCTAAAGCCCGACGGTCGATGGCAAACCCCAGCTGCGTGGCAAAACGGATGGCCCGCAACATCCGGAGCGGATCCAGCGGCGTGCGGATCAATTTTGCCTGCAGATCGGCCAACCCGTTAAAAGGATCAATAAGCTTGCCATAATCGGCCGCATTCAAGCTGATGGCCATGGCATTGATGGTAAAATCGCGGCGGTTCTGATCGTCTTCGAGGGAGCCTGGTTCTACTTCGGGCTTGCGGCTATCCGTGCGATAGCTCTCTTTTCTGGCGCCCACGAATTCCAGTTCATAACCCGGTAATTTTACCTGGGCCGTACCGAAATTCCGGAAAAAAGATACCGCAGGTTTGGGATGAAAGGCTTTGGCCACTTCCTGCGCCAGGGCAATCCCATCCCCCAGGCAAACAATATCTGCATCCTTGGTTGGCCTTCCGATGATTTTATCACGCACAAAGCCACCGATCAGGTAGGCCGGGAAACCCAGCTTATCTGCTGCGCGGGATATTATCCTGAATAAATCCAATTCTTCGGGGGTGCATGCGATCTGCATATCCTGCAAATGTAAGATGGAATGCTAAATAGCTGCGGGAGGAACAGGCAACACCTGCAGCAATTGTGCGACCCGGATATGGAAAGCGCAATGAAAATGTCGTTGCGGGCAGGATCGCTGTCCGTGCAGTCCGCAGGGCCGGCAACTTAGTATTTCATCCAGTTCTACGATATGCGACTCATCTGAGAGCGGACCAAAACCAAAGGAAGGCAGGGTGGAACAATATACAGCCGTAACCGGTGCGTTGACTGCCGAAGCGAAATGCAGGGGGGCCGAATCGTTCACATAATTCATGACGGCGCCAGCCTGTAAAGCCGCAGCGGCAAGAAAGGAAAGTTTGCCGGATAGATTGTATAAATTTTCTCTTCCGCTAGCGAGGCGGATTTCTTCGCACAGCGCCCGGTCACCAGGTGCCCCGATCAGGTAAACTGTATAAGCAGGGGGCAAGGCCCGGATCAGTTCCACCCATTTCTGGGCGGGATACTGCTTGGTAAACCAAACGGAAGCAGGTGCCATACAGCAATAAGCAGTTTGCCGATAGGTTTCCACGGCAGCCAGGTCTGCGGGTGCAGGATAGAGACGAGGTTTGGCGGGTATGTCATCCGTGATTGTCCGGATCAGGTCATGGTTACGGATATATTCATGCACGCCTGGTTCAATCCGGTGCGGGATAATATGGGTAAATAAAAAGCTAAAGGGATTTTTATCGAATCCGATTGTTTTACCGGCGCCCGACAAAGCGGTCAGTAATCCCGTGGCTGCAAAACGCTGCACATTGATCACCAGATCGTATTTTTTTTGGCGGATACGCCGCAGCAGTTTCCACCAATGCAGGTATTTCTTCGTCTGCTTTTGCCAGACCAGTACTTCCTGCAGAAAAGGATGTTGCCGGAACAGCCCTTCGTTCCCCTTCCTGACCAGGATATCCAGTTTGGCTTCGGGAAAGGCCAGGTGCATTTTTTCGAGCAGTCCGGTAGCCAGTACGGCATCCCCGATAAAAGCGGTTTGTATGATCAAAGCCGATCGCATGTTGCGAAATTAGGGAGAAGCAGGCAGGGAATCACTGAGGGGTGAATATCCGGTGTAAATAGTACCGGTTTTATTCCTTATTCAATGCAATACATATAAACGCCCCCCGGTATCAGAGCTGATTTCGATGTTACCGTTCAGGGTAATCGTCTGGCACTGCACAATGGTAGCAGCCGGAATATATTTGATCCCGGTATTGCTGATATTTAAATAATAGAAGGTAAAGGCCGGGATATTCTGTGCACCGCTTCCGTTAAAATCAACAGTACTGTTTGTGACCGTATAAGTACCGGTACCTGGTGTAAAGACATTTGCAATACCAATTGTTCCGGTGCTGCTGAGTATTCTGTCGCCACCCGTCCCGTCCAGGTTGTAATAATTTTCGGCCGCGATGGTTGCGGAAGCTGCTGCACTGTATTTGACAGTGGAAGTGCCGGTAGTCAATATGCCGTTGTTCACTAAGGGCGTCCCGCTCCCGGATACATCCAGGGTCAGTGATCCGAGGTTCAATTCACTGCCGCTGTTGATTGTCAAAACATGGGTCACTCCCGTGTTCCCTGTCAGGCTTTTCAGCCCCCCACCGGAGAAACCAAGATTATAATACACAAAAGGGGCCACATCTTCCGCACCGGTCCCCGTGTAGTTCACAGTACCTGTGTTGGCGGTAAAACTCACTCCCGTACCATTGCTCGTACCCCCAATATTCAAAACACTGCTGCCGCCAGACAAAATGCCTGCCGTATTCGTCCAGTCGCCCGTGATCGTGTGGGTTAGCCCTGACCCCAGGTCCAAACTGCCGCCGCTGCCATTCATAGTCAGCGTACCTCCGCTTATATTACCTGTCATGGTAGCAGTACCGCCTGTCTTGATCATACTCACATCACCTGTCACTGAAAATGTGCCGATATACTGTTCACTTGCCCCAGCAATAATGAGATTTCCGGTGGAAGATGTCCAGGTACCATTGTTAACCAGGTCACCACCGAAGCTCATATTGAAGGATGATGCATCAAATACCGCACCACTGTTGATTGTGAAGGGGACCCCATCAGGAAACACTTTGTCTTCATCCGGTGTGATGGTACCTGTATTGGCAATTACTACACCGCCTGTTGCTATAAACGGCGTAACCCATTCCACATCGGAAGTTCGGGAGGTGGAAGTATTGTATTGCAAAGTGGCATTGGGACCATAAGTGGGTGCGTCCGAGGCCGTAGCCGCATCTTCCATCGAGAGGATATGTGTCACTTTGATTATTCCATCTGTCTTCTTGCCGGTATTGGCGAATGTCAAATTATAAAAATAGCTGGTATCTGTTGGTGCGATGGTTTGGTTACCAGCTGCATCAAAAACAACGGTACAACTGCCTGGATCGAATACAGCGCCGGTACCCTGCCAGGCCCCCGTCCCTGTTTTGGTATCGTGTAAAGTGCTGGTATTCCCATACAGGGTACCTGCAGTCAGTATCACCGTGCCAGAACTCGTATCGCTATGACCCGCGCCAAGATCAAGGGTTGCACCTGCACAGTTCACGGTCAGTCCTGCAGAAGTCACATCGCCTGTAAAAGTGGCTGTGCCCGATGTTTTGGAACAGGTAACCCTT
>CAZAOR010000498.1:0-4939 GCA_964486805.1 uncultured Sediminibacterium sp.
AGAAGCCAGGAACTGAATCTTGGCCTGAATATGGGATTCCTGAATAACCGTATTTCAGCTACGGTAGAATTGTACAAAAGAATTACCAAGGACCTGATCCTGCAGGAAAATCTTCCTACTTCTACCGGATTCAACACGGTAGCTGCCAACGTTGGACAGATTTCCAACAAGGGTATAGAAATCCTGTTGAATACCCGCAATATTGAAACAAAAGATTTCAGTTGGTCTACCTCTCTTAACTTCTCAAAAAATATCAACCGGATTGATGCACTGGCTAATGGGGTTAGTTCTATTATTGGTAGCAGCCTTTTTGTTGGCTCTCCTGTAAAGTCCTACTACAATTATAAGTATGACGGTATCTGGCAGATCCCTGATAGCGTGCAGGCAGCCAAGTATGGTCAGCGGCCCGGATCAGTTAAAGTGGTAGATGTTAACAATGATGGTGCTATTTCATCGGCTACCGGCAAAGATGATCGCGTGATATTGGGAACCCAGTTGCCTAACTATACGATCGGCATGGTGAACAAGTTCAACTATAAGGATTTCGATCTTTCCTTCCAGCTGTATTACCGCAATGGAACCATGTTTAACAATGGATTATTGACCGGTACCATGGGCGACTATACCAATACCCGTTATAATCACATTGTACTGAACTATTGGACAAGAAATAATCCAACCAACGATTATTATGGACCCGGTGTATCGCAGGCGTACAAAGCTGCTATTGCATATGAGGATGCCAGTTTCCTGCGCATATCTGACATTACAGTAGGGTACACGATGCCGCAAACCAAGCTGAAAAAATGGGGAATTGATCGTCTCAGGGCTTATGTTCAGATATCTAATCCATTCATATTCACCAAATATCATGGAATGGATCCTGAATATAATTCAAGTACTTATATTGATGATGTGCCCACCATCATCTACACTTTCGGCGTAAACCTGGGCTTCTAAACCATTTTTGAAAAAATGATTAAAACTAATTGTATGAATATTTTTAAAAATGTCCGGGAGGCAGCGCTGGTACTGGGTTTAACCGGTTTGCTGGCAGCAGGGTGTAATAAAACATTCCTGAACGAATACAATCCTTCCAACCAGACAACGGATACGTATTATGTTACCCAGGCAGGCTTTGAAAGCCTGGTAACTTCCTGTTATCCTTTGCTGCGTGATATTTCACAGCAGCGTAGTTTAACTTTACTCGGAACCGATATGTTTGCATCAGGCGGTTGGGGCGCTATCTATTTCAAACAACCCAATCCATTAGGCAGTCAGTATGATCAGTATGATATACGCTTGAATGCCTCACTTGGCGAAATACAAACTTTATGGGATTACCTGTATCGCGAGATCAATCGTTGTAATACCGTGGTTTCGCGTGCGGCTGGCGTACAGGGTATGGCAGATTCGTTGAAAAGTATCCGGGTGGCAGAGGCAAAATTCCTGCGTTCACTCTGTTATTTCTGGGCAGTGCAGCAATGGGGTGATATACCAATGCCTTTGGAAGAAGTGAAAGATGCCAGTCTGGCTGTGACCAAGACTGCTGCCAAAGATGTTTATGCGCAATTGATTAAAGACCTGACAGAATGTGTATCGAAACTGCCTGTTAAGCAAACGGATGTGGGAAGGCCAACACAGGGTGCGGCTAAGTTTTTGCTTGCGCGCGTTTATCTGACCAGGGGATGGAACTTCAATAATTCACTGGGCGGCACTGCTGCCGATTTTACCAGTTGTTTGCAACTATGCGATCAGATTATTGCTTCCGGTCTTTATCCGCTGGAAACCAACTGGAACAATCTATGGCCTTTGCACAACACCAATCCTAATAAGGAAACGGCTACTGCTTCCAGCTCTGTTGCTGCAGCTAATGCCAGCAAGGAAGTGATCTTTGCCGTTCAATATGCGAACGCATCCAGCTACCAGGGCGATCCCAGCAATGGTACGGCACTCATCGGTAACGATATGCACAGTCGATTTGGCCCCGGCCCTAGTGGTGTTGCCCAACAGGCCCGTACAAGCGCTTATAACAGGAATGTATTTTTGCAAACTGTTACCTGGGCAGCGTACCGTTTGTTTGACCCCACACTGGATACCCGTTACAATGGCACTTTTAACAGTGTTTGTTATGCTACTGCTGCAGGTTCCGTATCATTGGCTAAAAACAATCCGAATCCGCAGAATATCACCCTGAACTATGCGGTTGGCGATACCACCGCTGTGGCAAGGCCCTGGAACAATCCAGCAACCACTGCCGCTGAAAGAGGCGTTGATATTCCCGGTGGCACCAAGAAGTATTCTGTTGTGAATACGAATGAATACTGGGGACTCGGTTACATCGGCACCGCGGCTTACGTAGATAATCTGGCCTGGGGCGCTCCGATGTTCTGGAAATTCTTCCAACCCGGCATCACTTATGGCGATGGTTATTCCACATTCAACGATCCGCTGTTCCGATCTGCCGAAGTATATCTCATGGCTGCAGAAGCAATCGTAAAGGGCGCTACAGGCGGTCAATTGGGCACGGCAGATGTTTATTATAACAAAGTGCTTGACCGTGCGCTTGGCGCAAATGCTGGCAAAAGCCCGATGCGGGCTGCTGATCCGGCAAATGTGGACGATGCTGTTTCGAATGTTGTATCTTACCGTGCAACCGCGGCTAATATCACGATTGATATGATCCTCGATGAGCGTGCACGTGAGTTGCTGGGTGAGGGCAATCAACGCTGGTACGATCTGAAAAGAACCAATACGCTGTTGACCCGTGCTGCCAAGTATAATCCCTGGACAGCTTACGGAACAAGCGGTACCCCGCTAATTGCGGATAAATACCTGCTACGTCCGCTGCCGCAGGGTATGCTGGACAATACAATTCCTCAGATTTCCCAAAACCCCGGGTACTGATGGATAACTGATTTTAATATAAGTGATCTGTCGGTAAATCCCCCCATACCGGCAGATCCTTTTCCTGCTGCTGATAAAATAACTAACGCTTTTAAGGCGAATGATACGCTATTTCCCTGACGGTGGATAGCCTGGTAGGGAATTGTATAAATTTAATGATATGCGAATAGCCCAATGGCTTACCGGTGTTTGTTTGCTACTATCTGGTTCTGTCATGTCACAGAGTAGATCGGTCAGTCCATCCAAATCTGATTTGGTTGAACCGATGGTGGATGCAGCTAATTCCCGGTTTTTTTACTTTAGTTCTGCTTGTCGTCCATTCGGCATGGTGAACCTGAGTCCGGATATGGTTTTGAACGGTACCTGGAATACTGGTTACCGGTATAACGAGGATACGATAAAATGTTTCAGCCATATCCATGGATGGGAGATTTCCGGTATACCGGTTCTGCCTACAACCGGCAATTTCAGGGGACAGGACGGACCTACCGCCTATGGATCGCTTTATTCACATGACCAGGAAAAGGCAAAACCCGGTTATCATATGGTTGTGCTGAAAAGTTATGGTATCAAGGCGGAACTGACTTCTACTACTCGTGTAGGATTTCACCGGTACACTTTTCCGCAATCGGCTGAGAGCGATATTCTTTTCGATTTTACAACGGTATTGGGGTCATCGGAAACACAATCGGCTGATGTAAAACGGGTGGATGACCACACCATTGAAGGACAGGTTATCATGGCGGCGGGCGTACGCCGACCTAAACCCCTGGCTATTTATTTCATTGCGGAACTCGATAAACCATTTGCTGCTTTCGGCGGCTGGAAGGATGGAAAAATATTGGCTTCAACTGATCATGTATCCGGCACGCATACCGGTGTATACCTGCGCTTTCCCACCGTTGCCGGGGAAATACGTAAAATGAAAGTGGCTATTTCCTATGTAAGCGTAGCGGAAGCAAGAAATAATATGCAGACAGAACTGCCGCATTGGGATTTTGATCGCATAGTGGCTGAATCTGCGGCCGAATGGGATCACTGGCTGAATCGTATTGAGGTCGAAGGAGGCACGCTCGAAGAGCGCCGCCGCTTTTATACTGACTTGTGGCACGGCTTGCAGGGCAGACGTACGGTAAGCGATGCCAGCGGCACCTATATCGACAATACCGGTGATGTTCCGAGAGTGGGTCATATTCCGCTGGATGCCAACGGTCATCCCAGGTATAACGAATACAATTCCGATTCTTTCTGGGGTGCTCAATGGTCTATCAATACCTTATGGGGGCTTGTCTACCCGCAACTGATGGAATCTTTTGTCAATTCCCTGCTCAAAATGTATGATGATGGCGGCTTGATACCCCGCGGACCTTCCGGCGGAAATTATACCTATGTCATGACCGGTGCCGCTACAACCCCTTTTATTGTAAGCGCCTACCTGAAGGGAATCCGGGGATTCGATATTAATAAAGCATACGAGGGTTTGCGGAAGGATCATTTCCCGGGCGGGATGATGAGTAAGGCCGGTTATGAACATAATACTTTCAAAGGCGGGGGTATTGAATGGTATATGGAAAAAGGCTATATCCCTAACCCATTGACTAAAATCAGGTACGGGTATCACCAGGACGGTTCTGCTCAAACCCTGGAATACAGCTACCAGGATTATGCAATGGCGCAATTCGCCAAAATGTTGAACAAGGAAGATGATTACCAGCTCTTCATGAAAAGGGCGCATAACTATAAAAATATTTTCAATAAAGAGATTGGATGGATGTGGGTAAAAGACAGCCTGGGCAAGTGGGTGCAGCCTGTTGATATTCTGCAGTATGAACATGGATTTGTGGAGGGCAATGCAGCACAGTATACCTGGTGGGTGCCGCATGATGTGCAGGGATTGATTGATCTGATTGGCGGCCGGAAAAAATTCACAGAAAAACTCAATACTGCATTTACCGAGGCGAGAAAGCACGGTTTTGTATCGGGAAAATCAGAAAACCCGACCGATCAGGAGTTACTGCGCAGGGTGTATATC
>CAZAOR010000499.1:0-4916 GCA_964486805.1 uncultured Sediminibacterium sp.
CTATTGACAATGAGGGTATTAGAGTAAGGCAGCCAAAAAGCCCGGATTTTAATGATTTAATTTGGTGATCTTGGCCCTGCATTGTACCTTTGCCCTCCGCAAAAAAGATATGTTATGAACGCAGCAGTTCGTTTTGTTCACGACCAGTTGACAACTTCCAAGAGCCACCCGGCTTTTAAAGCTGGTGATAATATTACCGTGAACTATAAAATCGTGGAAGGAGGCAAAGAGCGTATCCAGAGCTTCCGCGGGGATGTGATCAAAAAGCAGGGCAATGGTGCCACGGCATCTTTCACTGTACGGAAAATTTCGGACGGTGTGGGTGTAGAGCGTTTGTTCCCGATCCACTCCCCGAATATTGATTCCATCGTATTGAACAAGTCCGGTAAAGTGCGTCGTGCAAAACTGTACTACCTGCGTGAGCGGAGCGGTAAAAGTGCCCGTATCAAGGAAAAACGTTTCTAATTGGCCCCCCAAAGCCAAAATATACAAAGCGGAAGTTTGGATTACACTAAACTTCCGCTTTTTTATGCCGTCATACTGGCCGCCGGGGAGGTTGCGCCTACATTGCCGGAAGCCGGTTTTTGCTGCCAGACACATGAGGTTTGATGCTTATAGTCGGCAGCGACTGATTTGGAATAAACAGATTTATTAGAAAACAGTGGATGCTGCGCTGTAAATTTTAAGCAGGGCAGGGGATATTCAGGATTATTTAATTGGGTAAGTATTGATTTGTATTACCTTTAATCTCTCTAAACACTACTAATATGGGTAACTTAGGTTTTCAAGAATTATTGCTGATCGGTCTGGTGGTACTGGTGCTGTTCGGCGGCCGTAAAATCCCCGAATTCATGCGCGGCCTGGGTAAAGGCATTCGTGAGTTCAATGATGCCAAGAATAATGTTAAAAAGGAACTGGAAGAAGGTATGAAGGAAAAAGACCAGACTCCTACCGCCTGATCATTTGTAATGCTTATTCAAAAGTATTTTAGCCTTTGTTTCGCTACAGCACAATCAAAGACTATCATAGTGCATTAAAGAACGGCCAAACCACCTGTGTGGAGGCCGTTCGTTTTTATGCAGATGCGATCCGTGAAAAGGCTTCCCTCAATGCTTTTCTCGAAGTATATGAAGCAGAGGCGCTGGAAAGAGCGACCCTGTTGGATCAACATATACAGCAGGGAGGGGGTTTGTTACCCCTGCATGGGGTGATAGTAGGATTGAAGGATGTCATCAGCCACCAGGCACATGCACTAACCGCCGCATCCAGGATCCTGACGGGTTTCAAAGCCTTGTATCATGCAACAGCCGTAGAAAGATTACTGGAAGCAGGTGCGATTATCATCGGCCGGCAGAACTGTGATGAATTTGCGATGGGCAGCAGCAACGAAAATTCTGCCTGGGGCCCGGTGCGCAATGCCCTGGATGAACGACGTGTTTCGGGCGGATCATCAGGCGGATCGGCCGTAGCCGTTCAGGCAGGCCTTTGTATGATCAGCCTGGGCAGCGATACGGGTGGCTCGGTGCGGCAGCCCGCAGATTTTTGCGGAGTAGTGGGACTCAAACCCAGTTATGGCAGGGTTTCCCGTTATGGCCTGATCGCTTATGCTTCTTCTTTTGACCAGATCGGTATTTTCAGCAATTCAGTACCTGATGCAGCGGCTGTCCTGGAGATTATTGCCGGGGCCGATGCGTTTGACAGTACCGTATCTCCGCAGGCAGTACCTGCCTATACGGCAGATTTGGAAGCTCCTGCTCAGACATTTCGTTTCGGATATTTTCCCGAAGCGCTCGAACACCCGGGCCTGGACCCGGTGATCCGGGAAAAAATGCAATCCTATTTTGAAGAATTAAGGTCGGCTGGCCATCGGGTGGAACCGATCGCTTTTCCCCTCTTGAACCAGGTGGTACCCGCTTATTATGTGCTTACTACTGCAGAAGCATCCAGTAATTTATCCCGTTACGATGGGGTACGTTTTGGTTTCCGGGCGCAGACAGAAAATGCCGACCTGGCAGAAATGTATGCAGCTACCCGCACGCAGGGTTTTGGAAAAGAAGTGCAACGCCGCATCCTCTTGGGAACTTTTGTACTCAGTGCCGGTTATTTTGATGCCTATTATACCAAGGCACAGCAGGTACGGCAGTTATTATACCGCCAAACAAAAAACATCTTCGAGCATGTGGATGCATTGCTTTCACCTACCGTACCTTCCCCCGCTTTTTTGATCGGGGAGAAAATCAATGACCCGGTTGGTATGTTCCTGGCTGATATCTACACCGTGTATGCCAACCTGGTAGGGATACCAGGAATTTCCCTGCCTTTATTCCGTCATACGAATGGAATGCCTTTCGGGTTACAGGTAATGTCGGCACCCTTCAGTGAAGTATCTTTGCTGCAGGTATCCAGGCAACTGATGGAGGCCGGAACGCACGCCACCGTTTGATATGATCTTAATCCGAACAAAATACCTGGCAATTACTGCCCTGACGCTATCATTGCTCTGGCATCAGCCGGCAAGCTGCAGAGTTGTTCAGGATACACTGGTATCGGATAAGAATGCCCTGAAAAGCCTTTTCCCTTCGCATGCTTTTGATGCTACGCAACCTTATATGGCTCAGTTAAATCCCCGGGCGGTATCCTTTGTGCAGGAATATATCCGTAAGCAGGGTAAGGAACTCGAGCGCATGAAATCCTGGGGTAAACCCTATTTCGACCTCTATGATCATATACTCGATCAGTATGGGATTCCCAGGGAAATGAAATACCTGAGTGTGATTGAAAGTCACCTGCAATCGGGACTGGTATCCTGGGCAGGTGCCGTTGGCCCCTGGCAATTGATGGGCTATGAAGCCAAACGTTTCGGACTGCATGTGGGCGGGAATAACGATGAACGGATGGATTTCCTGAAAAGCACGACAGTCGCTGCCCGCCTGATGAAAGAGCTGTACCAGGAATTTGGCGACTGGCTGCTGGTAGTAGCCGCCTATAACGGCGGAACAGGAAGGGTAAGACAGGCCATCCGAAAAGCAGGTAGCCGCGATTTTTGGGAACTACAGTATTACCTGCCGGAAGAAACACGGAATCATGTAAAAAAATTCATAGCCACACATTATATTTTTGAAGGCGGGGGTGGTTGGACTACCATGACTGCCAGTGAAACAGCAGCAGAGAAAGCGCGCATGGGTGCGGAAAAACCAAAAACTCTGCTCTCGGATGCGGAATGGCGTTTGAGTGATTCATTGACAATTACGGGCAGATATAACAGCCTGATCGTAGCCAATGGCTTATTGATGGATATCAATGAATTTAACCGGTATAATCCGGGCTTTGACCATACGCTGGCGGAAGGCAAACAGTATTTGCTGCGGTTGCCAAAAGATAAGCTGGACTTATTCCAGGTAAAAAAAGACGGGTTCCTGATGGCCTCCCTGCGGTCCCTGCTGGAAAGCGCGGGACGATAAACCGTATCGGATCTTATCCTTCCAGCACCCGACGCATCGCTGCAGCTTTTAACAAACATTCTGCGTATTCTTTTTCCGGGTCACTGTAAAATGTGATGCCACTGCCTACCAGGTAATTCAGATATTGGGTTGCCGCATTGTATTGCAGACTGCGAATAACCACATTAAAGTCCATATTGCCGTCAGGTTGCAAATATCCCACAGCGCCTGAAAACAAACCTCTCCGGGTATGTTCATATTGTTCAATGAGTTGCATGACTCTTTGCTTGGGTGCTCCGGTCATACTCCCCATTGGAAAAAGGGCCTGCAGTATCTCGGGTAGTCCGGCGCCTGGTTTCAAACGGCCGCTGATGGTAGATATGAGCTGATAAACCTGCGGGAAGGCATACACACCAAACAATTCATCCACCTGTACTGACCCTTCCTGGCAAACCTGGCTGAGATCATTGCGCACCAGGTCTACAATCATGACATTTTCGGTGCGTTCCTTCGGATCCTGGTACAGGCATTGCTTTGCCTGTGCATCCTTTTCCGGATCCTCCGGAAAACGAGCAGCCGTTCCCTTGATGGGTTGTGAGAGCAGCCGGTCTCCCTGTTTGCGAATAAATCTTTCAGGACTGGCACATAACAAATATTGATCCTGCAGGCGGTAAAAACAGGAAAAGGGGTTGGGGGATATTTCATTTAAGCGTTCAAATGTGCTGAATGGCGCTAAAGCCACACCGGCAGCGAAGAATTCCTGACAGAAATTCAGTTCATAACAATCTCCCCGATGGATATGCTCCCGGATTGCACGGACAGTGTCGAGATAACTGGCACGACTGATGCGCGACTGGAGTCGGATAGGCCCGGTACCAGCTTTTTCTGTTACAACGGTTTGCTGAATGGCGGCCCAGGTGGATGACGGATCATCCTTTATGCAGGATATGGTCAATTCCCGGCCCTGCAGTTGTACAACTGTTTCCGGTTGAAAAAAGTACAGATCGGGAAAACCGATAGGATCGGGATGTCTGGACCGGAGTTCGTGGAGTATATTTTTAAAGTCATAACTGATATGGCCGAAATACCAGTCCTGGTCCTGTGCTAAAAACTCCCGCAATACTGAGAGGCTGGTACCGGGGATGCTCCGGTAACTCCCCGCTGCTGCGAGGCAATCGGTATATTGCCAGGGAGAGGTATACTGGTGATTGTCCAGAAAGCAGCCAATGGCGTGCCTGGCAGTCCAGGCGGCTATCATTTTTTTGCAGGCAGGGGTGTCAGCAACCGTAAAACGGGCAGTATATCTGTTCACGAGGGATTAGAAGTCATCGTCCTCATCATCATCAAAGCCACCGGATTTATCATTGAAGAGGTCAAACTCCTTGAAATCATCATCCAGTTTGAAATCGTCTTCTTCTTCGCCTTTTTTCTTGCCAGTACTTTTCTTGGCCTTGCTTTTGGGAAGGTCGAATTCAG
>CAZAOR010000500.1:0-3714 GCA_964486805.1 uncultured Sediminibacterium sp.
GGAGTCTGCTGGTGGGGATGCAGTTTGCCAAATCCCTGGCTTTGGCATTGGACATTCCATTGATCACGGTGCATCATATGCAGGCCCATGTATCAGCCAACCTGATTGAAGATCCGATACCGGATTTCCCGTTCCTCTGCCTGACCGTGAGTGGTGGTCATACCCAGATCGTACAGGTACATTCTCCTCTTCGATCGGAAGTAATCGGAGAAACCCTGGATGATGCTGCCGGAGAGGCATTTGATAAAACAGCCAAGCTGCTGGGGTTACCCTATCCGGGTGGTCCATTGATTGACCGGTATGCGGCATCGGGCAATGGCGAACGTTTCATTTTCGCGGAACCGCAAATCGCCGGTCTGAACTATTCTTTCAGCGGGTTAAAGACATCCGTACTTTATTTTTTGCAAAAACAAACTCCGGAATTTGTGCAGACAAACCTGTCCGATCTCTGCGCTTCCATCCAGCACACGATTGTGCGCATCCTGCTGAAAAAATTAAAAAAAGCCGTTGAACAAACGGGTATCACCCGGGTTTGCCTGGCTGGAGGAGTCAGTGCTAATTCTCACTTACGAGATGTTTTCCATCAAACAGGCCGGGAACATGGATGGCAGACTTTTATACCCAGGTTTGCGTATTGCACGGATAATGCAGCCATGATTGCGGTCACAGGGCATTACCAATATCTTGCCGGTAATTTTGCAGATCTTTCTGTAAGCCCCAGTGCCAGAGAGGCGGAATGATCAAGCAGTTTATTTCTTTTTATCAAAGAGTTGATGCCTTAACCAGTGCGCGGCCCAGGCACTGGCAACTCCAATGGCTGCTCCGGCCAATACATCCGAAGGATAATGCTGCCCCAGGTACATCCGTGAATACCCTACGCCGGTGGCCCAGGCCAGGGCAGGAACGCCGATCCACCAGTGATGGGTGGTGATCCACAGAGAAGTGGCGGTTGAAAATGCTACGCTTACATGCCCGGATGGAAAGGAGGGGCTGTTATCATATTGATCATAATGAATATCCGGATAGGTTTGATAGGGGCGCGGTCGTTTTACAATCTGTTTTAATCCCTCTGTCGCAATCGTTGTAATGGCGAGTCCTCCCAGCATTTCGACGGCTTGATAGGTCTGCGGGTGATTCTTTTCCAACAAGGCAATAACCAATAAACCTGCCGGAATGCCTGCGGCAATAGGTTTGGCGGTATTGCTGAAGCCTTTCCATACCGCACTGTTGGGATCGGGCGGATTGATATTGTGCAAAAGCGTAACTTCCCAGGAAGCCTGAGCCTGCGTTGTAAGCTGTATCAACAGCAGACCGAGGAGTAAGCTGCCTGTTTTTCTGACCAGGACTGATTTCATTTGTTTTCAGTTATTGTAAAGTAAGCAGGCTTTCCTCAATGTTTTTGATACGGGCTTCTGCGTCCGCCTGTTTTTTTCGTTCCAGATCCACCACTTCCTGTTTGGCATTTTGTACAAATTTTTCATTGGACAATTTGCGGGTAACAGATTCCAGGAATTTCTGCTGATAGGTGAGCTCTTTCAGTAGCGCTTCTTTTTGCTGGGTTGTGTCCAGTTCTTTTTCCGACTCAAGGTAAAAGCGGTCTTTCTCTACCGCCACCACTATTGATGCTTTGGCTGGTGTGGTTTCCGTGAAATGCACTGCGGAAGCCAGCACCTGTTTTTTCAGGATCGATTGAATGGGATCATAGCTATTCCTGCTATCTGTTTGTATATGCAGTACAATGGCGTCTTTGGGCTTCAATTGATTTTTGTTGCGGGCATCCCGGATGGAACTGATCACCTGCTGTAACAAAGAACCGGCTGCAAGGGTGGAATGCTGAAACGGATTGGCGGCGGTTTCAGGTTTTATGCAAAGGTCGGTGGTTTGTGAGCGTAGCCGGTGGTAAATATCTTCCGTAATAAAAGGCATGAAAGGATGCAGGAGTTCCATCAGCCCTTCAAAACTTTCTATGGTTGCCAGGTATATATCGGGATGAATGGGTTGTTCAAATCCTGGTTTTACCCACTCCAGGTACCAACTACAGAAATCGTCCCATACCAGTGAATACAGGTATTTCAGGGCTTCGCTCAGACGAAACTGTTGCATCATTTCCTGTAATTCTGTTCGGGCCTGGTCGAGCCTGTTCCGGAACCATTCAATGGCAAAGCTGTCAGACAGGCTGTCGGCATTCCTATCGATGCGGGCTTCCCAGCTTTTCACCAGCCGGAGGGCATTCCAGAGTTTGTTGTTGAAGTTGCGCCCTTGTTCGAGTGCTGATTCATCAAACAAAATATCATTGCCGGCAGGGGAGGCGATCATGATCCCGAAACGTACCGCATCAGCACCGTATTGATCGATGAGGCCTAATAGATCCGGTGAATTACCCAGGCTCTTACTCATTTTCCTGCCTAATTTATCCCGGACGATACCGGTGAAATAGACATCCCGGAATGGCGGTTGTCCTGTGAATTCGTAACCTGCCATGATCATTCGGGCTACCCAGAAGAATATGATTTCCGGCGCTGTTACCAGTGTTTGGGTGGGATAGTAATATTGTACCTCCGGGTTGCCGGGTTGGGAGAGTCCTTTGAATACTTCAAATGGCCAGAGCCAACTGGAGAACCAGGTATCAAGACAGTCTTCATCCTGCCTGAGTTGATCTGCAGTAAGTTCTGGCAAATTCCTGGATAATGCTGTGAGCGCTTCTTCCCGGGTAGCGGCAACTTCAAAGCTGCCATCCGGAGCGTACCAGGCAGGGATGCGGTGCCCCCACCATAATTGCCGGCTGATACACCAGTCGCGGATATTTTCCATCCAGTGACGATAAAGATTCCGGAACTTGGCAGGATGAAAGCGTATTGCTTCTGATTCTACGGCTTCCAGGGCAGGTTTTGCCAATTCCGACATCTTCACCCACCATTGCAGGCTTAGTCTTGGTTCTACCAGGGCATCTGTTCTCTCACTGTATCCTACCTGGTTGGTATAGGTTTCTGTTTTAACCAGGTTCCCGGCAGCTTCCAGTAGGGGAATGATTTTCTTGCGTACTTCGAGACGGTCTTCCCCGACAAACATACCGGCAGCTTCATTCAGGGTGCCATCGTCATTCATGGTGTCGATAATTTCCAGTCCATATTTCTGCCCCAACTGGTAATCATTCATATCATGAGCGGGTGTGATCTTGAGTGCGCCGGTACCGAATTCCTTGTCTACGTAGGTGTCTGCAATAACAGGAATCCGGCGATTGATCAGCGGCACGAACGCATAACGTCCGATGAGATGCTGGTAGCGCTGATCATCGGGATGTACACAGATGGCAGTATCACCGAGTATGGTTTCCGGACGTACAGTGGCAATCATGATACTGCTACTGCCGTCTTCCCGGAAAGGAAGCGGGTTCCCTTGTTCATCTGACAGTTGGTACCGCAAAAAATATAACTGGCTTTGGGTTTCGCGGTATATCACTTCTTCATCACTCAGGGCAGTCCTGGCTTTTACATCCCAGTTGATCATCCGCTTACCGCGGTAAATCCAGCCCTTTTTATAAAGGTGCACAAAGACCTGGATCACGGACTGATAATAAGCAGGATCCATGGTAAATGAAGTGCGTTCCCAGTCGAGGCTGCAGCCCATTTTCTTCAATTGTTGCAGGATAATGCCGCCATATTTTTCTTTCCATTCCCAGGCATATTTTAAAAACGCATCCCTGCTAAGGTTTGA
>CAZAOR010000501.1:0-2850 GCA_964486805.1 uncultured Sediminibacterium sp.
AAGCTCGATTCTCGACCTTCGGCCTTCGACCGTCCTCCGGCTTCACGATGGTGGAAATCGCGTTGAGTCTGGCCATCGTCGGTTTCGCGCTGGTGGTCATCATCGGCGTGCTGCCGCTGGGCATGAACGTGCAAAGGGACAACCGCGAGGAAACCATCATCAATCAGGACGCGACGATGTTCATCGGCGCGATCCGCGCTGGCGCGCGCGGGCTGGATGACTTGACGAATTACGTTTATGCCATCACCAACACGTGGACGCATTACAACGCCAAAGCCAATGCAACCGCTCCGAAGGCAAATGGCTACACTTATTCCGGCGCCAGCGTCGCGTCGGGATATTTTTTCGATGGAGCGACGCCGCTGACCAACGGCCTGCAAATCATCGGCCTCTTGAGCGCGCCGGAAATCACGGATAATTTTGGCAATCCCACGAACAATCTTTACAGCGGCGGTTACAGCAATCACATCGTCGCCTACGTTCATTCCATCAGCGGGCCGGCGGTGGAAAAACCGCCGCAGAACAACGACATCGTGGTCGGCAATTCATTCGGCTACCGAATCCTCTGCCAGAACGCGGCGTTTCCGGTGGACACCAACGCGCTGAACGCGCCTTACAACCGGCAATTGAACGCAAACCTGCGCGAATTGCGCCTGACCTTTCTTTGGCCGCAACTGCCCAACGGCAATCTCGGCGGCAAAGCGCAAAGTTTTCGCGCGTTGATTGCGGGGCAACTCGCGCTCATGCAGACCAACGACGAAAATTTATATTTTTATCAACCGCAAGCTTTCATCTCCAAGCCGTGAAAAAAAACGTCATCAAGTCGAAAGTCGAAGGCCGGGAGTCGAGCGTTCACAAGCGGCGCGCAATTGCCGGCCTTTCGACCCTCGACCCTCGACCCTCGACGACAGCCTTCACGCTCATCGAAGTGATGGTGGTGGTGGCGCTGCTGGCGCTGATGATTGTGGCGTTGATGGCGGTGTTCAGCAACACGCAGCGGGCGTTCCGCGCGAATCTGACGCAGACGGACGTGCTGGAATCCGGCCGCATGACGATGGATTTGATTCGCGGCGATTTGGAGGCGATGGCGCCGTCGTTCGGGCGCAGCAATGTTGTTTTCTTCGGTTCGCCGACCAACGACATCAATTTTTCCGTCGCGCTGACGGAATTGGCGTCGCCGCCGTCGCCGTTGATTCAGCCGCTGGTCGGCGGCAATCAACAGCGCACGAATCTGCTGGAAACATTTTTTATATTGAGCCGCGGCAATATCGGCGGGTCGCCGAGCTGGATTGGCACGGGGTATCTGGTCAATTCCAATTCGCCGGACGGCGCGCTGTATCCGCTCTACCGTTTTTACATGGTCACCAACATGATGACCGGCACGCCCGCGTCGCTTTACAACGCCTATGTTTCGACGCCCGCGACCAATGCCACTGTCTGGAGTCATTTGCTGGATGGCGTGGTGGATTTGACCGTGCGCGCGTTTGACCTCAACGGCGTCTGGATGACCAACGGCTACGGCTTCGGCCAGTCAAACACATTGAAAAACGCGGAGTTCCTGGCGCCGGAATTCGGCGAAGTTCCATTTTATATGTTCAGCAATTCGCTGCCGGCGTCCGTGGAAATCGAAATGGGCGTGCTGGAAGACCGCGCGCTGGAACACGCCGAATCGCTGAACGGCGCGCTCCAAACCGGGTATTTGCAAAAACAATCCGGCGCGGTGCATTTGTTCCGCCAGCGCGCGACCATCCGCAACGTTGACCCATCGGCCTATCAATGAAAACAAAATCAGAAACCAGAAGACGGAAGACGGATGTCGGAAATCTGACCTCCGACTTCCGACCTCTGACTTCCGTCCTCCGTCCTCCGTCCTCTGAACGCGGCATTGCGCTGATTGTCACGCTGATTTTGCTGTCGGTGACGCTGGTCATGGCCATCGCGTTTCTGGCGGCGAGCCGGCGAGAACGCGGCGCGGTTACGACCACCACCGATGCCGCCACCGCGCGGCTGGCCGCCGATGCCGCGCTGGCGCAGGCCGAAGCGCAAATCGTGGCCAACGCTCTGGTTTCGACCAATCCTTACAGTTTTGGCCTGCTCGTTTCGACGAATTTTATCAATCCAAACGGTTTTGACACCGCCAATGTTCATCCTTTCGAGAACGTCAATTTCGACCATCTGCTTAACAGTTCCGCCGCGCTGTCGCCGGGGCAATTTTTAACCGCGCTCACCAATCTTTGGTATAGCCCGCGCGTGCCGGTGTTCATGAGCAACCTCGTCACGCACACGATGGAAAATCGTTATTATCTCGATTTGAATCGCAATGGAATTTACGACACCAATGGAGTCAGCGGCGAATTGGGCGACCCGGAATGGATTGGCGTTTTGGAGAAGCCGGATGAAAATTACGGGCCGGACAATCCGGCGCTGGCGCGTTATGCCTTCATCGCCGTGCCCGCCGACGGCGCGCTCGACATCAATTACATTCACAATCAAACACTGAATAAAAATTTGAATTTAGGGAACGACGGCTTTTTCCGCAATCAAGGCGTCGGCTCATGGGAAATCAATCTGGCGGCATTTCTGGCGGATTTGAACACCAATGAATGGGGACAAATTGTGGGCTCCGGCGCTGCTGCGCCGGCCAACGCGCAAAATTATTATTTATATGACCGAATCAATAACAATTTTGCCAACAGCGGAATAGCCTTCAACGACGCCTTTTCCATTTTGACGAATCGTTACGCGGGAAATTATTTCTCGCTGGCGACGGCGGACAATTATTTCGCCAATCTGTTTAATTATCCCTACAACGTTGACCTTTATAGCGCCGGCCCATTGCAAACAACAATT
>CAZAOR010000502.1:0-7820 GCA_964486805.1 uncultured Sediminibacterium sp.
CCATAAAAACTTTCAAGTTCTTAATTCGGCCACCTATCGTATTTGGTGCATAATTTTTTTGCAGCAGGAATTTTATAAACTTATCGTAGAACACTGTATCAATCATTTCATAGTCGAGTTGTATCCGCGAAGTGGCTTTAAATTCTTTCAGGTTATTATAGGTTAGCTTATACTGTTTTATTGTATTCTTATTCCTGATTGAGTTTTTGATGAAGTCATCAACAAACTCCATAAATCCCATTTTCTTATCAAGTTTTGTTGATTTCCTAAAGAATCTGTCATTGAGATAATCCCGGATTTTTTCGGGTGTTGGCTGTATGCCTTCCATAACAAGCTTTGAATGACATTTTTCGGCAGCCGTCGCTATTTCTTTTAAATAGCTGTTTAGGTCAGAATGTCCTACAAATGTTTTTGATTCTCTGACTAATTGTTTTTCAGGGTTCCAGTGTTTGGGTAAAACACTTTTCCCAGTGGAATATTTCAATCGGATGTTATTAAACCGCAAAAGCAGGTAAATCAATGTAGGATTAGTGCTATTGGGTTCTTTCAAAACAAACTTAGCTTCTGGCATATTTATATCCTTTCTATTGTTTCAAACTTCGTCAAATATATAGGATAAAATAATTAAAGCGGGGACTGTGGAGGGGACACAACTATTTAATTCGAATTTTTACTTTGTGTTTCGCCTTATCAATGAAACTCAATGGTAACAAGGGTTTCAGAGCAATTATAAGTAAAAATAAGTTCAACGGAGAAAAATCAAAAGTGTTTCTGGCGAGGCCACTTATTAAGTCTTTGGTTTTTGGTCTTTGGCCTTTTGCAGGGTGGAACGGGCTTGCAAAACTATGATTGATTTGGTCCTATTGCTTCTTCACTTCGTACCTCGTAGTTCCTTATTGACTTTAATCCTTAGTTGCCAGTGATTCGCGACAACTTGCCGGGGTCCGGCAACTTTGATCTTACCAGTCTGCACATAGCAACGCTTTTTTCTTGAAGCGTCTTTTACTAAAGCCAGGGGTGTTTCCTTAATAGTCCCGATCCCTTTCGGGTAAGCGGAAACCACATCGAGTCTGCAGCGGCCAGCTACCCGGCGTTTCTCACAAAGCGCCCCCAGGTTCGGGGCGGGCTTCCGGGAAAATAAAACCTTAAAACACTGCATTAAAAGACAAGGGTATTCAAATGCCGGTCCACCAACAAACCATCCGCTATCTTCAGGTTGACATGTGCGTTTCTCCTGGCTTTCAGCCGGATCGTGAATAATTCTGTATCACCTTGCAGGGTTGGTTGCTCGCCGATGTTCACGAATGTCGGGTACAATACCTTACTTCCATTCGTATGTAAACGATCATTGGTCATGTTCTCCATACTTTCCATGCCCTTAGGCTGGATGCCATCGAATTCAAAATCTGCCGCATCATAAGGCAAAGCAAAACTCAGGGCATTCACGGAATGCAGGCCAATGCCCCTGACATGGATGGTCAGTATCTCTCCCTTGTTGCAATCGGTTTTATCCGCACGGATATCCAGGCGCCCGGCCAGGCTGTCTTTTACGGCAGCATCAACACCTCCGTTCAGGCGGGTACCGACATGCGAAATATCGTACGCATCGATCAGCCCGTTTTGGTTGATATCTCCCTTGCTGACATAGCCTTCAAAATCCGCATCTCCTTTCCGCAGACCCGTATAGTTGAGATAGGAGGTAAGATCGTTGTCGTCGATCTGATGGTCATCATTGATATCACCGGGGATCATGCTTTCCGTACCAGGTACTTTGAATACATATAACTCACGGCCGGAACCAAAATCGCCGACTGCCTCCGTTACTGCGATCCTGATATAACGGGCTGTTGGATGTGTTGGGAAAGAAAACTCTTTGGTATCACCTGTCCTGGCCCACGCGAAATCACCGGCTTGCTGCCAGTTTTTTTTATCCATACTATAAGCAACAGATCCTTTCAGCCAGATACCATTGCCCCTGGATCTTGGCAGGTATTCCAGTTTGTTCAATTGGTTCACGGAACGCAGATCCATGGTAAGGGTAAAAGGAACCGCTTTCATGCCGAACCGGGTATGCCAGAGATTGGTTTCATCAAAATCAACGAGTTCGGTAATCGGGCTGGATGCCTGGCTGGGCACAGATGATTCAACAGAAATATCTTTTATGGCAAATGTGAGCGGGTTGATCTTTGTCCGTGCCGTGATGTTTTCCCAGGCTGAAACACCTGTTTTGTTAACTGCACGAACGCGGAAAGTATAATCCGTTTCAGGTAAAAGGTCGGTGAAAAGCAGGCTGGTGTCGCGGATAGTACTGTAAAGTTCACCCCTGAATAGCATTTCATAGTAGTCGGCGCGGGGTACTTTATTCCAGGAGGGCAGCAGGGTGAATGCCTGCCTGCCGGATTCAGGAACGCCCGCATGCGTCGGCGCTTTGAGCTCCCCGGTGGATTGCAGCAAGGGATCTGCGGGTGCAAAATGATAACCTGTTATCGTCAGGATGATATTCGTTTTCGTTATATCTACCGGAGCCAGCTTCACCAGCAACTGCGGATTCCTGATGATCACTGTTTTTTCAAAAGCACTGCCCTTGGTTGCAAACCGGTTGAAATCAGGTTGCGCATCATAGTAATAGAGATTGGTGCCTGATTCAAAATCTTCTCTGGATATGGCTTTCTGTAAACGAATCGGGGCAGCTCCCAGTTTAGCCGTAACACGCGCAGGCGGCGCTGTGAGATTAATATGGAATTCGGTTGCCTTGTTCCTGACAAAGCCATCAAAGTTGCCGGTGGCAGGATGAACGACTATGGTAGCCGTGTGATTGCGCAGGTCGGACTCAAGACGAGTTGTAACACCCGCACCCTGTTTATAGGCTTCGGTTAATCCGTCATCATCATATTCGGTAAACGAAGATTGGCCAGCCGGGTATAGTTCATAGATGCGCAGACTTTTACGGATCTCGCTGACATGGTTATTGGGATGGGTCATGGGAATGATGGCCCCCGCTTTCACGAACAGGGGTAATTTCCAGATGGGCGCATCGAAATTGTTGATGATACGGCCGCCTTTATACAGATCGCCGGAGAAATAATCGATCCAGTCACCAGGAGGCAGATAGATGCCGTTGCGGATATCATTGCCTTGTTCATCCGCCCGGGTTTCCTGGTACACTGGCGCCACCAGGAAATAAGGTCCATAGAAGTATTGGTATGCGGTGGCTTTGCCATGCGTATAAGTGTTGGGGTAAGTGAGGAAGGTGGCACGCATTATGGGTAAACCGTCAACGGCTGCTTTGGCGATGCTGTAAGTATAGGGTATCAGCATGGACTTCAGTTTCAGATAGGTCCGGTTAATGGATGTGGCCGGTTCACCCAAGGCCTGCGGGTATTTTTCATTGGCGCCCCATCCGTCCATATTCAGTTGCATGGGCGTGAATGCCTTCCATTGGAAGTCGCGGATATTCACTTTGAAATTCTTTCCCCCGAAAATGCCATCCATATCCGATGTGATATTGGGTTCACCGGACAAGCCTGCACCTATATAGGTAGGGATATGAAATCGGATATATTCCCATTGACCGCCCGTCTGATCGCCCGACCAGACGGCTGCATAACGCTGGGTGCCCGCCCATCCATCCAATGAAATAATGAACGGACGCGCATGATTGCCTTTTTCCGGCATGATATGCGCGACCTCAGCCACACCATGCAGTCCGAAGGAGTAGCCCTGGCCTACCCAGGCTACATCTGTTTTTAAAACACGTACTCCTGCCACGCCTACTTCTTTCACAATATCACGTTGTAAGAGTGCGCTGATGCCAGGTTTGGGATGCAGGTCCGACTGGGTCCATAAGCCGATCTGTACCCCATGTTGCCGCGCATAGTCGCCAAAGGACTTGAGATTAAGGATATTACTGTCCAATGTACCGGCTTGTCCATAACCCGCACCATAACCATCATTGGGCAGTATCCAGCCGAGGGGCATATCGTGTGCCTGGTAACGGTCAATAACAGCCCTTGCAGAGAACTGGTAATTGTTTTTTTCGCCATTCAGGGATTCCTTTATGCCGCCGTTATCTTTCTGGCTCTCTTTATATCGTCTGCCGTCTTCAAAAATGATGCCGGTACTGTCCGGTTTCCAGTAATCCCGGTTGTAAGCGTTTAAATGACCTTCATAAAACCCGAATTTGGGAAGGAGTACCGGGTGACCTGTCAACTGATAATAATCATTCAGCAGGCCAAGGGGTTTTGCATCTACCAGGAAAAAAACATCGAGATAATTCGTTTCATGTGCGATCCTTACTACGCCGCTTTCTTTATTACCAAAATCGTATTTACCTTTTTTGAAAGTGTACCACATGAGGCCGTACCCATTGGTGCTCCAGTAAAAAGGGGCAGGTGAGGCAACACCGCCATCGGTCCATGCGTTCTGGTTCTCTATGGCAATGATTCTCCCCTTGTGCGAAAACCGGCCATTCTGTACACCGCCGCCGTAAAAGTATTCGTCGGGATATTCTTTCAGTTGCAGGATGGTTTGCTGCTTGTCGAATGCAATGGGCGACAGGGTTTGCAGCACTGTACGGTGCTGGTTATTGGTAATATCAAGGCGGGAATCCTTCTTATCAAACGTCAGGGTGATATTGCCGGTATGGATGCAGAGCCGGTTACCTTTATCCTCGATTTCCAGTTTTGCAACCGGTTTCCGGGGATTGTCTACCAAGATCTTTGTTGGTGGATCCGCCGGAGGATCATGCATGGGAACACCTGATGGATCATAATAAACACGGACGATATGGTCACTGTAAAAATCCAGCAGGATATGCTGGTGATTAGAAAGTGACAGGTCGATGGTGGTAGCGTTGACTTTCCGGGCGCCTGTTATCAGATTGTTTGTGGTTTTTTCGGAATCGGTTACGCCGGGCTGTGCATTACCGCATAGGCTGCAGGTTATTATTGACAGCAAGCATATAAAAATAGGAAGCAATACCGGCCGGTTCATGGGTAGGGGTTATGATATGAATGATGCGCTAAAGTTAGCCAGTAACCAGGCGGATTCTGCGTTTGATGCAAACGATTGCGCAGCCAAAGTATCCCTGTTATGCCATTGCAACAGGCAGAAAGGACAATGGGTGTTACTCATTTCCCGAATGCAGAGATATTGCTGCTGAATATTTTCACAGCAATTGCCAGCAGGATAACGCCGAAAAATTTACGGATAGCCAGCAGACCTGCGGGCCCCAGCATCCGCTCGATCAGCTTGAGCGATTTGAGTACGATGTATACCACAACCAGGTTAATAACAATGCCCATCAGGATATAGATCTCGGTAAAATTAGCTTTGAGCGACATGATAGTAGTCAGGGTGCCGCTGCCGGCAATAATGGGGAAGGCGATGGGTACGACACTGCCCGATTCGGCATTTTTGTCTCCTTTAAAAATTTCATGGCCCAGTACCATCTCCAGTCCCAACAAAAAGATCACCACGGAGCCACCCACTGCAAAGGAACGGATATCCAATCCCAGTACGCTCAGGAAAGAGTTACCGCCGTATAAAAATAAGATCATCAATGCGCCGGAAACAGCGGTCGCCTGTAAGGATTTGATAGCGCCCATTTTCTCTTTCAATGAGATCAAAAGTGGAATGGAACCTACGATATCAATCACCGCGAACAACGTAAAAGTGACGGTGAGTAAGGCATCGATATGGAAGTTCATGAGCGGATTTTTATAAAAATACTATTTATTGCTTGGAAGGTCAAGTGACGGGTAGGTAGACTTTGGACCTTAGTCCTTGGTCTTTGGGCGTCATCTCTCTCACGCTGAAGGCGTGACAGTTGTAAACACAGACGCTCAAGGTCGTTGGATATCTCTATCTCCCGGAATGCGATTCATCCTACTTGGTAAACTCACGCGCCTGCGGCTTGGTCGAAACGACGCTTTCAATTCTGATGCCCCAAGGCGCCAACCCGCTAATCCCTCATTCAAAACCCATCACTGGGCCGGTGCCATTCCTTACCGGCACGGGAATAGTTGTACAGTACCTCATGTGTGAACCCTTCGGTATTTTTCCGCAGGCTGATCACCGAACCGTAATTGAATGAGAACACATCAAAGGAACGCAATAAATCTGTGCCGGTAATATGTGCAACAATGCTGCGTAAAACGCCGCCGTGGGCTACAATCACGGAAACGCCGGGTAAGCCGGCTACTTCTGTAAATGCGTTTATGACCCTTTTGTGCATCTGCCAATAACTTTCCCCGCCGGGTACGGATGTTTCGATCAGGTTATCAAGCCAGGGCTGGATTTCCGGTTTGGGTATACTGTTCCATTCCTGCATCTCCCAATGACCGCAATTCAGTTCCATGAACTGCGGGTTAACTGCGATGGGCTTGTCGGGAAACAAAGCCGTCGCCAGTTTATGACAACGTTGCAAGGGGCTGCTGAATACCTGGTTCACAGCAGCAGGGAGGTGCGGCAGAATCTGTCGCACCTCCTCCTGAAAACTATCCGTAACGTCTAAGTCGGTCTGGCCATAACAAATGCCTTTGGCAACATCAGGGGTCGTATGCCGTATCAGGTAAATATCCATACTGCAAGTACTGCAATCCCGGCTTAATTTCTTTCATCAAACCGGAATATTTTATGACAGTAGAGGCGGTATTCAAATTTCAATGCTTCCAGGCAATGGGCACACAGGCAGTCGATATACCGGTTTTCAAGGTACACCCGCTCATCATATTGCAGACGGACTCCCTGACACTGGCATTCGTTGATATTACCCTGTTTGCATTCAAAGGCACGGTTGCATCGCGGACAGGTTTTTGTTTCATGCTGTGGCATCATTACCATTTTACAGTGATACCGAAATTGTACAATAGTGGGATACTGTTAAAACCCCATACATCAAAGAACCGGGTATTTGTGAGGTTCTGGGCGTCGGCAAAGAATTTCACATGCTCATTCAGGGTATATGCTGTATAAGCGCCCAGGATGCAGTAGGGCTTGAGTAATACATCGGCTTTCCGGTAGCCGCCCACATCATAACGGCTGCTCACATATTTGGCAGACAAAGAAGCATACCAGCCTTTGAGCAGGGTGCGCCCCGCCTGCAGGTTGATGCTGTGTTTGGGACGACGCAGCAAATAATGATAGGTAACGGTATCTTTATTGGTTACCCGGTTTTGCGTAAACTCCTGTCCGGCTAAGAAGGTATAGTTGGCGCTGATATCCCATCCGTTTTGGGTATGCAGGCTATTTTCCCATTCGATACCTTGAACGGTTTGGTGGATATAATTGAAATAACTGAATGTGATATAATTATAATCGATACCATTCTGAATGCGCCGATAAAAATATACAAGCCTGGATGACCCGTTCTTAAGGTTAAAGCTGAAACCAGCTTCATAGTTGACTGACCGTTCGGGTGCCAGTTGGGGGTTCACGCTGAGTTGGTAAAGGGATGGGGTTTTAAAACCACTCGATATACTGCCGAATGCACGAACCAGCGGGCTGATTTTCAACGAGGGATTAAAGGTATAGGTGCTGTTATTGCCATAACGGGAATGATGGTTAAAACGCCCGCCCAGTTCCAGGCTCCAGGCTTTTTTCGGGTCGTTGAATAACAGGGAGCCGTATGCAGCAATCTGGTTCATGGAAGTATCCGGAAATACACTGCTGTAAGGACCATAGCTGCTGACAGAAAAATAATGCTGGTTATACGTGCCATTTCGGTAATCCGTGCCCATTACCAGTGTGGCAAGCGGGCTCAGGCGGATGCGGGCATAGAGATCGGCGAACTGTGAACGGGCGAAGTAAATATTATTTTC
>CAZAOR010000503.1:0-9584 GCA_964486805.1 uncultured Sediminibacterium sp.
CGTCTGCATCAGGTTTAGCGTGCTGTCTTTACCCGGAAAGAAAACCGGGGCGAAATACAATGAAAAAGCAGTGTAAGTATACCAGTCGTACCATTCAACAAGGTTGCCAATGGATCCATTGAAGACTGCCCGGATTATCGAATTTCTCTTTCGCATAGGCTAAAACGGGTAAAAGATACGTATAGGATTGTCAGCCTTCCCTGTTTTGCTGTTTCTGAAGCGGCGATATTCCCTGTACGGGAAATTTCCCGTATGAAAATCAGAAAAATGCCCGATATCGTATCGGTGTTTTTGTTCAAATTTGACAACATTTATTCATCCCAAAACTTCTGTTATGTCTAATGACTGTAAAATTGAGTTTTACTTCCGCAGGGAAGAACTCCAAAGACTCCTGGAAAAAAATCCGGATGCTAAAGGAATTATTGTCTCCCAGGCAATCGTAAGGGAAAAGCCTAAAGGGGCAGAGAATTATGTAAATGTCGTGCGCATAAAAGCCCGTGCGGATGTGCCTGGCGCGCCTGCTGCCATGAAAGTGATGGCGGCAGCGGCAGATGGCGGAGGAGATACAGGAGATAGTCCGGGAGATGATACAATTTTGGGTTGCCCCTATCCTCCGGGTTGTACCAACTGATTAAAACAGGTTGCCTTTGAAGGTTTTTATTTTTATACTGAACTACATTGATGTCGCAGCTCCGCTGCTGGCCCTCTTGTTTTTTATTCGTCCTTTTTCCGGGATGCGGCAGGAGCTGCGGTATATTTTCTATTTTGTAGGGATGCAATTTCTGACCAATACGCTGGCAACAGTGCTGGAACTGGCTGAAATCAGGAATTACCTGGTTTATGTAGTCAATATTGTGCTGTCATTTCTCATATTAACCCTGCTGTTTTATCAGCAGGAAATCCCTCTAATAAAAAGAACCATCCCTTTATTCACACTGGCCTTCGTCATCGCCGGGGTCATTTCGCTGTCACAGGGTGATGGGATCAATACCTTTAATAGTGTACTATCTGCGGTGGCCAGTTTCGCGATCATCTGTTATTGCCTGATTTATTTTTACTGGAAACTTGTAAAGGATATTAAGTTGTCAGGATTGACCAACAGTGCTTTTTTCTGGGTCGTTATCGGGGTATTTACCTATTATACCGGCAGTTTTTTTATTTTTATTTCCTATAAATACCTGATTGTACCGGAAGCCAATACCATCGGTATTTTGTGGCGCTTTCATAACCTGCTTTTGTCAATTTTCTGTTTTTACACGATTTACGCGCTTACATGCAAAAACTATCGGAAAACATAAGCATTATCCTGGGCGCTTCCAGCTTGCTGCTGCTGATCACCCTGTTTATCGTTCTCCTCGTAATGGCCTACCTGAAAAGGGACCTGAAGCACCTGCAAGAGAAGGAGATCATGGAAGCGGATTTTGAAAAGCAATTGCTGCGTTCCCAACTGGAAACGAGAGAAGAGACTTTAAACCAACTCAGTACGGAGATACATGATAATGTTGGGCAATTATTGAATAGTACCAAATTATTAATAGGTATTACACAAAGAGCGCTTCCGGATGTGCCGGAAACCCTCTTGCTGGCCAATGAGAGCCTGGGCAAAGCGATCCAGGAACTCCGGGCCTTATCCAAATCGCTCAATAAGGAGTGGCTGCAACAGTTCAGTTTTATTGATAACCTGCAGGCCGAAATCAGCCGAATCAATGCCGCCCGTGCACTTGAGATTGTTTTACAGGCCCCGGCCATGCTTGATCTGCCGCCGGAAGAACAGATCATTTTATTCCGGATAGTACAGGAAGCCATGCAAAACTGTATGAAACATGCCAGGGCAAACAGGGTGGTCATACTGATCAAGCCGGAAGCGGAGCGGCTAGTGATAGAAGTGACAGATGATGGTATTGGCTTTGATGAAAGCACCGCTAAAAAAAGTGTCGGTATGCTGAATATTGCCCACAGAACCCGTCTCCTGGGAGGGGAAGTACAATGGCGATCCGCTGCAACCAAGGGAACCAGGGTCCTAATTCAATTACCCGTTAAAAAAATGGCTTCATGAAAATACCTGTTGGAATCGTAGATGATCACCAGTTGTTCTTAAAATCATTGAGCCTGATGCTCAAGAGCTTCCAGATATATCAAGTGGTGGCAGAAGCCGTAAACGGACAGGAATTGCAGGAAAAACTGCGGGAGTCAACGGCTCCTGTTCCTGAAATCATGCTGATAGATGTAAATATGCCGGTGATGAATGGACTTGAAACAGCCGCCTGGCTGCATGATAACTATCCCTCCATGAAACTGGTAGCGCTTTCTATGAATGATAGTGATACCGTCATTATTAATATGATAAAAGCAGGTTGCTGTGCTTATCTGATGAAAGAAACCCATCCGGATGAACTGGAGAAGGCCCTGCAGGAAATTCATGCAAAAGGCTATTATAATGGCGATGTCAGCAATATCAATTTCAGGAGATTGCTGCAGGCAGAAAGAGAAGCGTATCAGTTATCAGAAAAAGAAAAACAGTTCCTGCAGCTTGCCTGTTCTGATCTTACCTACAAAGAAATTGCAGAACGCATGTGCCTGAGCGAACGTACCATTGATGGATACCGGGAAGCTTTGTTTAAAAAAATGAAGGTGCAAAGCCGGGTCGGCCTGGCCATGGAAGCCATGAAAAAAAACCTGGTTACACTCTGATCCATATGGGCATTGTTTGCCTAATAACCGCCTGTTGTCCTAAGTTTTTTCAAGCGGCTATCAGGGTTGCAGGATTTTTGTCGGATATTTGATTGGACGGAAATCCAACGGAAGTCCTGCTATAAACCCGCAAATCCATGATTGTGCTGCGCCGGTTGTTTTTTCTCCCTGTTATACTAATTCTGGCGGGCATACCCACCTGTTTCATTCATGCAAAAAATACGGATCATCTGCCACATGCAGTGAAAGGTGTGTTGGATCTGCGCAACACAGACCTGCGGACACAGCATTTTGCCCTGGAAGGGGAATGGGCCATTTACTGGCACCAGCTATTGTCATCAGCCGACACCCTCACTCCGCCTACCGCTTTTGTACCGTTTCCGCAATTGTGGCGGTATACGATCATTGACGGAAAACCATTGCCTTCAACCGGGTATGCCAGTTACCGCCTTACCATTCTGTTGCCGCCACACGCACAGGACCTGGCGCTTTACCTGCCGGATACCTATACCTCTTATCGCCTGTTTTTAAACGGCGTTTTATTTGCCCATTCCGGCAGCCCGGATTCCATTGCCAGCAGGGCTGTACCGAAATGGATCATTCAAACCAGAGAAATTGCCCATCCGACAGATACCCTGCAGTTATTGCTGCAGGTAGCTAATTTCCTGCATTCCAAAGGGGGGCCGTATAAAAACATACTGATAGGTAACCGTGACTACCTGTTTCATGAATATAATTCCAATAATGCACTCGACCTCTTGCTGACCGGCTGCCTTTTTATGGGTGGGCTGTTTTTCTTCGGTTTGTTTTTGTTTGGCCGTCATGATAAGTCCATTCTATATTTTGGGCTCTTTTGTATGTCATACAGTTACCGGATCATCGGGGCAAGAGGTTATGTATTACATTCCCTCTTACCTCATATCCCCTGGTCGGTAACCGTACACCTGGAATACCTGACGCTGTTTGTGAGTGTGGCATTCTTTATCCTGTATACAAGGCACCTGTATCCGAAAGATTCCAACAAAAACATTATGCAATTGCAGGTATGGTGTTGTTTGGTGCTCTCTGCGATTGTTGTGTTGTTCCCGCCGGCAGTTTTTACACGGCTCATTAATCCCTTTCTCCTGGTAATGTTTGTGGTCATCGGCTATGCCTTCTATATCTATATCATTGCCATGCGGAACAAACGCATCGGGGCACAATATTCACTGATGAGCACGGCAGTGGTATTAATTGTGTTTGTACTGATCAACCTCCAGTATTTCGGAGTGGTTGCGCCGGATAAATGGCTGTTGTTTGTCGGATATACCGCTTTTTTCTTCCTGCAATCCCTGATCCTCTCCTACCGGTTTGCTTCCGCGCTTAAAAAGGCAAAAGACCAGGCTGAGCAGGGATTGCGGGCAAAAAACGAATTTCTTTCAACCATGTCGCATGAAATCAGGACACCCCTGAATTCGATCCTGGGGATTACCCACCTGATTTTGCGCGACAAGCCGAGGGCAGACCAGAAAGAGCAACTGAATGTATTGCTATTCTCTGCCAATAACCTTCTGGCTATCGTCAACGATATCCTGGATTATAATAAGATTGAAGCAGGAAAAGTGAGTTTTGAAATGATTGAAACCGATCTGATAAACCTGATGCGTAATATTATTTCCGGGCATAGAAGCGCTGCAGAAGAAAAGGGGATCGAGCTGCGCCTGGAACTTGACCCGGCATTTCATGGAAGGATTATTGCCGACCCGACCCGTATTTCACAGGTGCTGACCAATCTCGTCGGTAATGCGATCAAATTTACCCGCAGGGGGTATGTATTGTTGGAACTGAAAGTGGTAGCAGAAACAGAAACCACGATTACCGTGACAATCCGTGTAGAAGATACAGGGATCGGGATCGCTCCGGCAAAACAGCAGCTTATTTTTGAACAGTTCACACAGGCAGACGCCTCCACTTCCCGTAAGTTCGGTGGTACCGGGCTTGGGCTGGCTATCTCTAAAAAGCTACTGGAATTACAGGGTAGTACCCTGCAGCTCGAAAGTGAAGATGGCAAGGGTGCTGTTTTTTATTTTACGCAATCATTTCCAAAACTATCAATGTCGGAAATTGCAAGAGACGAGAAGCAATCAGGAGCAACCGCAGAAGAAACAAAACCCCTATCCGGCATGTCCATCCTGCTGGTTGAGGACAACGAAGTAAATATCCTGGTGGCCCGCACCTTTCTGGAAAGATGGGGTGCACAGATCGATGTTGCCCTGAATGGAAAAGAAGCATTGGATTTACTGGATATTCAGCGCCACCGGCTGATATTGATGGATATGCATATGCCCGTCATGGATGGATATGAGGCAACCCGAATTCTCCGTAATCGGGGAGTAAAAATTCCCATTGTTGCCCTAACAGCCAGCCTGGCCAATGAAGTGGCTGAAAGGATGAGTGATATCGGCACCAATGAGATTATTGTAAAACCGTTTGTGCCAGATGAATTACTGCGGATTATCCTGCACCATACACAGCAGGGCAAATAAAAACCGCCCGGAACCAGGCGGTCTTTGCTATTCACCAGTAAACCTAAAATATCAATTATGCGCGTACAGCCTGCTGAAGCTGGTGCAACTGCTCTTTGGGTAAGAGGGTTTCGGCCAGTTGCATACTGGCTTGCCATATTACTTCCGGCGCAGAAGCCTGTATCTTTTTGTACCATTCAATGATCTCAGGTAAAGAAAGACCCTTCAGCATCCAGTAAGCACTGTATTGCTTTTTTTCGAGCGGTAAAGAATCAAGAATACCCTGTTCGGCTTCCAATAATTGCTGATCAGTATAATGCGCATGTAAGAGATTCAGGACAATAGACTCCTCTTTGTTCATATGGGTGAGGTTAAAAGCCGTAAAATCAGCCAATGCATATTGTAAACGACGCCCTGCGGTCCATTTGGCTGTATCCGAATCCGCCGTTTCAACGGCCGAAATAGCAGCGGCCAACACCACCCCCAGCCGGTGATCTTCCACATGCTGGGCTTCAAAATCTGCCACGGTTTCCGGCGATACTTTATGGAGCAGCGAAAAAACACGTTCGTCTTCTGTGTGGGCATGGCCCTCAAAGAAGGCCAGCATTTGCCGCAGATGCTGGCAGGTTTTAGCGGTTTCTGCCACATTGCTGAAATCCGCGTGCTGCACGGTAATGGAGGCATGGTACATTAATGCCCGTAAACCCTGGTGTATCGGATGGAAAATATTGTACCGATCTGAGAGCATAATCCTTTGTTTTTGGTTAATGAATGACTGCAAAACTGCCATACACAAGCGGCACCTCCAATCGCACATTTATGTGAATGGTACCAGCGGCTTGTACAGGGGATTGAAGGTAATTACACGAAGCATAAAGCAAAATTTTTTGTTAACGGCACATGTTTTCAAAAGTTTCTGCCTCTAATATCCAGGAGACAACGCTACACTAAACCAGCCATCATGAAATATGCACGAACCAGAATCCTGGCCTGTCTGGCCCTGGGCGCCTTTTGCTGCCAGTTCTGCTCCAAGTCCGCATCTACCGGCGGGTCTGCGGTAACCGGTACTGACGCAAGTTCCGCAGGTCTATTGCTGCCTGCTGTGCCATACGCGTATAGTGCAGCCAGCTATCCGGCCTATATACTTACCGACTTAGCCCAAAATGATAATACCCCCGCGGATAACCCAATAACCGATAATGGTGCAACACTGGGCCGGGTTTTGTTTTATGATAAAAATCTTTCCCAGAACCAAACCATCAGTTGCAGCAGTTGCCATAACCCTTCCCTCTCCTTTTCCGATACGGCCGTTAAAAGCAGGGGGTTTGCCGGTGGGCTTACCACGCGACATTCGATGGCTTTACTGAATGTACGTTTTTACCGGTCCGGGAAAATGTTCTGGGATGAAAGAGCGAATACCCTGGAAGACCAGGTATTGCAACCCATCCAGAATACTACGGAGATGGGTATGACCCTCGATCAGCTGGTTTCGCGTATCAATAATCTGACATACTATCCGGTACTTTTCAAAAATGCATTTGGAACAACGGAAGTCAGTGCCAACCGGGTTTCAAAAGCCCTGGCCCAGTTTGTACGGTCGATTGTAACTTACCAATCCCGCTACGACCAGGTAAAACAGGGACGCGCCAGTTTCACTGCGGATGAAGCTGCGGGCGAAACGCTATTTCTTACGGCAGGTAACCAACCTTGCGGTGGCTGCCATAAACCGCCCATGTTTCTGACCTCAGATCCGGCAGCCCCATTCGGGCTGCCGGACCCTACAGATCACGGGATCAATAACCAAAACCGGTTTAAATCCGGCTCCCTGCGGAATATTGCACTCACAGCACCCTATTTTCACAATGGCTCAGTCGCCTCTCTGCAAACCATGCTGGCAAATGGAATACCAGCACACACGGTAGCCCCGCAGGACCGGGCGAAGATCCTTGCCTTTCTGCAAACACTGACAGACGCAACAGTCAGTACCGATATAAAATTTTCGAATCCATTCCAGCCATAATAGAATCCATGTAAAAATCCGACAAGTTTTTCCTGGGCTGTATCCACCTGTAACGGTGGATACAGGCTTCATATAAAGAGCATACGAAAAATATCGTTTATTGATGAGGTTTGCCCGAAACCCCGGATATGTTCAAAAAAACAGGCAGCCTGGTATTGGCAACGATGCTGTTTTTAGCAGGCACATTCGCACAAACCCATGCAACCAATTTTTGGAAGCTGCATGTAACTACCAGCGATAAACATCCATTGGAAAATATTACGGTAGCACTTTTACGGTCCCGGGATTCCTCGCTGGTGGCCGCTGCTATCACCAATGGATCCGGTGAGGCGGAACTTGCTATAACCAGGGCAGGCAATTACCTGCTCTTATTAACTGCATCTGGCTTTGAAAAAACCTGGTATGGCCCGGTGAATGTATCGGATACGATGCATGCTTTGCAAATACCGGATCTCGTGATGACCCCTGCGGCAAACAAATTACAGGAGGTGGTGGTGACCACACGCAGGCCTTTCCTGCAGCGACTGACAGACCGGCTGATCGTGAATGTGGACAACAGTATCATCAGTGCCGGCAGTTCTGCATTCGAAGTGCTGGAACGTTCGCCCGGCGTGGTGATTGATCAGAATGATGCTATCAGCCTGAGGGGTAAACAAGGCGTAATCATTATGATTGACGGTAAGCCCAGTCCGCTCACCGGTAGCGACCTGGCTAATTACCTGCGCGGATTGCCTTCCAATGCCATTGACCGGATTGAGCTGATTACAAATCCTTCGGCAAAATATGATGCGGCAGGGAATGCCGGGATCATTGATATACGCATGAAAAAAGATCAGCGACTGGGCGCAAACGGCACCCTCACAGCCGGCTATGGACAGGGAATTTATCCCAAAGCCAATACCGGCGCCAATTTCAATTACCGGAATAAAACCATGAATGTATTCGGTAATTATAATTACAGCTACCGGATGAACCTCAATCACCTGGTACTTGACAGAAACTTTTATACAAACGGAACGTATAACGGGGGTGATCTCAAGGATAATTACACCAAAACTCCCTCCAATTTTCATACAGTCCGCGCGGGCGCTGATTTTTTTGCGGGCAAAAAAGACATACTGGGTTTTGTAGTGTCTTACAACAACGGCGATTTTAATTCCCATACCCTTAACCAGTCAATCGTACTTGATAAAACCCATACGGATGCGTCTACTTTTGAAACGGTGGTGGATAATCAAACTCATAACCAGAATACGGTGGCCAATCTCAATTATCGGCACCAGTTCAAACAGCCAGGCACGGAGTTGAGCATGGATGCCGATTACGGGGTATATAATAATCGCTTATTATCTCTCAACACCACCCATTATTACCAGTTGAACGGAGCCCCGCTGCAGCCGGACTATATTTTGCAGGGAGATCAGAACGGGCAGTTGAAGCTGCGCACCGTGAAAGCGGATTTCAGCGGAACGCTGGCCAAAAAATGGAAACTGGAAACAGGCGCCAAATACAGTTTTGTGTCATCTGATAACGATGCCCGCTTTTATGACCGCAGCAGCGGTAATCCGGTAACCGATACGACCAAAACCAACCACTTCCTCTATGACGAATACAATGATGCCGGTTATTTTACATTGAACCGGACATTCGGGAAATGGGAACTGAAAGCGGGATTGCGGGCCGAACGTACCCATATCAAAACCTACCAGGTGAATGGTGATATACATTTTGACTCGAGCTATCTGCAATGGTTCCCGAGCGCGTTCATTACCTATACATTAAAAGAAGGGCATACCATCGGCGCTTCCATCAGCAGGCGGATCGACAGGCCGGGCTATTCACAGCTCAACCCCTTCCTTTTCCTGATTGATGTAACCACCTATGCAACAGGAAATCCGTCACTGCTGCCGCAATTCACCTGGTCTTATGAACTGAATTATACCTACCACCAGTTCAACCTTTCACTCGCATACAGCCATACCGCTCAGATCCAGAATATAGCCATTGCGAGGTTCAAGGATGTGTTTCCGAATATCCCCCAGGCAGATAATGTGACGGTACAAATACCGATCAATCTCCAATCTTCTGATTATTATGGGATCACCCTGGCGGCGCCCATACAAATCGGGAAACGCTGGAATATGCTGCACAATGCCAATTTATATTACAGTAATTTCCACGGCAGCCTTGGCGCAACCGTTTTGCAAAAAGGAAGGCCTGCACTGGACTATCGCATGAATAACAGCGTGCTGCTGGGCAAAGGCTGGACCGCGGAGCTGAATGGAAGCTTTAACAGCGGGGAGCAATATGGTTTTATGGTGCTGGATCCGCAATGGGGCATTGCTGCGGGTTTGCAAAAATCCCTGCCC
>CAZAOR010000504.1:0-3161 GCA_964486805.1 uncultured Sediminibacterium sp.
CTGGAAACCCATGTTCAGCATTTCATCTGCCTCATCCAGCACGACATAACTGATCTTTTCCAGGTTGATCGCTTTCCGTTCAATCAGATCGATCAGCCTTCCGGGGGTGGCTACAACGATCTGTACCCCTCTTTTGAGATCCCTGATCTGGAGGCCAATCGAAGCCCCGCCATAAACGGCCAGCACGGAAATTCCAGGAATGAATTGTTTGAATTGCTCTACTTCTTTAACAATCTGCAAGCAGAGTTCCCGGGTAGGGCAAACAACGAGTGCCTGCGGGTATTTTTCAGCGGTGTTGATCAATTGGAGCAGCGGCAATCCAAAAGCGGCTGTTTTACCGGTCCCGGTCTGTGCCAGACCTATAAAATCTTTGGTACCGCTTAATAATATGGGGATTGCCTGTTCCTGAATCGCGGTGGGATGCACAAATCCCAGGGCAGCGGTTGCCTGTACCAGTCTAGCATCAATTCCTAACGCTTCAAATGTGGTCATAAAGTCAAATTTTGCGCAAAGTTACCTGTTCGTGCAGGGTTTGCGGCTTTTTTTATGTTTTCCCGGCTATGCTCCCGTCCTGCTATTTGATGATCCGCCGGATACCATTCGCATTTTCAATCAGTTCCTGCAGATAGGCATCATTTTCTTTTTCCAGGCAAGCCTTGAATTTTCGTAGCTGGGAGATATGTTCATTCAGTACATCCAATACATTTTCCCGGTTCTGCATAAAAATCGGGACCCACATGGACGGGTTACTTTTGGCCAATCGTACAGTACTTTCAAAACCGCCGCTGGCGAGGGCGAAAATGGCATCTTCTTCCCGTTCTTTTTCCAGCACCGTATTGGCTAAGGCAAAAGATGTGATATGCGAAATATGGCTGACATAGGCCACATGCACATCATGGGCATCTGCGGGCATATATACGATCTGCATCCCTAATAAGCTATATACCTTCTCAACCAGTTGAGCGGCATCTTCATCAGATTCTTCCCGACTGCAAATTACCGTTGCCTTATCTGTGAAGGCGCCGCGAACGGCTGCTTCAGGCCCGCTATATTCCGTACCCCACATGGGGTGGGTTGCTACAAAACGCCCGCGGTTAGGATGTTCTGCAACGGTATCACAGATTTTTTGCTTGGTAGATCCTACATCCATCACCACTTTTCCTGCTGCTTGATCGAGGATACCCGGTAATAATTTTTCAGCCGCATTGATCGGCACTGCGAGTATGATCAGATCTGCCGGATGGATGGCGGTTTCCAGTGATGCCGCTTCATCTATCAGGCCTGTTTTTTTTGCGGTTTGCAGATGTGCCGGATTCAGGTCAACCCCAATCACTTTATCAGCGAAGCCCTTGTCCCGCAGCGCAAGCGCCATGGAGCCGCCGATTAACCCTGTTCCTATGATGGTTACTATCATGCCTGGTGATTGGAAGGTTTTAGAAATGCCTGTATCCTTTGGATGGCTTCAGAAAATTTTTCGATAGATCCGCAAAGACTGATCCGGATATACTGTTTGCCGTTTTCCCCAAAAATGCCGCCTGGGGTCAGAAATACCCGCGCTCCCTGCAGGATGGCATCGCTCATCATGAATCCATCAGTGTATTGATCAGGTACTTTTGCCCATAAAAACATGCCAACCTGTTTGGGGTCGTACTGGCAATCCAGTAACCCTAATAATTCCTGTAGTTTTTTCCGGCGCTGGGCATAAACCTCGTTCAGAGCGGTAAACCATTCGGGGCCCAGTTCCAGGGCCCGGGCTGCCGCTAATTGCAATGGCAGGAACATACCGCTGTCCATATTGCTTTTAAAGCGCAATATTTCATCAATCCTGGCCGCATCCGCTCCAACCATCCCAATTCGCCAGCCGGCCATATTATGACTTTTACTGAGTGAGTTCAGTTCAATAACGGTTTCTTTAGCACCAGGCACCTGTAACAGACTCATGGGGTGGTCGTTCAGTATAAAGCTGTAGGGATTATCATGGCAGATCAGGATCTCATGTTTAAGGCCGAAAGCGACGATCTCTTCAAACAATTTTTCATTACCTGCCTGCCCGGTCGGCATGTGGGGGTAATTCACCCACATACATTTTACTTTTTTGAGGCCGCGTTTTTCAATAGCCGCAAAATCCGGTGCCCAGTTATTGGCAGCCGATAAAGTATAAGGAATGGGGGTTCCGCCAGCTAAGCGGACCGCGCTGGTATAGGTAGGATACCCGGGATCCGGTATCAATGCCTCATCGCCCGGATTGAGGTAGGTCATACAAATATGCAGAATACCCTCCTTGCTACCGATCAACGGAAGAATTTCCTTATCGGGATCCAGGGTTACACCGTAAGAACGCTGGTACCAGTGTGCAAATGACGTTCGGAGTGCCGGGGCGCCTTTATAAGACTGGTAAGCATGGTTACCAGGTCCCGATGCGCTAGCCGCCAATGTCTGGATCACATCGGGATGGGGCGGAAGATCCGGGCTGCCGATCCCGAGATTGATGACAGGGTCCCCCTGCCGGTTCATGGCATCTATTTCCCTGAGTTTAGCAGAGAAATAGTACTCTCCGATTCCATTAAGCCGGTCGGCGGTTTTAATCTGCATGGTTATCCTTTTATAATTTTTCCTTTTTGATAGATCCCGAATACACGCAGGTTGTTTGTCAATGATAACAGCGTCTGCAAAACCAGATCCAGTTGGTCTTTTTTCTCAAACTCCATATCGGCATAAAAACCATATTTGAAATTGCTGCCGGGTATCGGCATACTTTGCAGTTTGCTGAGATTAATGCCGCCATCTGCGATCACTGCGAGCACTTTCGCCAGGATACCCCGGGAATGATCGGTTTGGAAATAAAGGGACGCTTTATTGGCATGGAAGACCGTCATTGCCTCTTTTTCCCTTTCCAGCACCAGAAACCTGGTTACATTATTTTTCAGCGATTGAATATTGGGTGCTGCTATATCCAACTCATACAATTCGGCCGCCAGTTTACTGGCGATCGCAGCGGTATGACGGCTGCGGTGCTGGTGAACCATTTTAGCACTCAAGGCAGTATCGTCTGACTCTACCAATTTCCAGTGATGCTTTTCAAGAAAATCGAGGCATTGCAGGATAGCCATGGGGTGGCTATGAACTTCTTTGATATCCTGGAGGGATACGCCTGGATTTAC
>CAZAOR010000505.1:0-6596 GCA_964486805.1 uncultured Sediminibacterium sp.
CCATGCCTGCTTACGATAATTTATTAGAAGCATTGGCGGATTTAAAAAAGCGGGGATTCACTACTGATTTCAACCTCACTGCCTCGCACCTGCAATGCAGCCTTACCGGCCTCACCTTATCGCCCGATGCATTCGAAATTGTGGAACATTACCGCTTTGAAGCAAACACCGATCCCGATGATGCCAGTGTGCTCTATGCCATTCAGGCAACAGATGGCTCCCTGCGCGGTACCCTCGTTAATGCTTACGGTACGTATAGCGATGAAACCAGTGATGAATTGATCCAGCGCCTGCAGATACACGAATGAATGATCATTGAAGACAAACCTTAACCGAAACATGTTACATCGCAGAAAATTTTTACAGATGGGCTCCCTGGGCCTGGGCGGATTTTCTTTCCGGGGATTGAAACCTTTCACCGCAGGAAATAAACCCCTGGTATTATCTACCTGGGATGCCGGCATACCGGCCAATGCCGCAGCCTGGCAGGTATTGCGCACCGGGGGCCGGGCACTGGATGCTGTTGAAAAAGGCGTGATGGTAACAGAGTCTTCCATTAACTGCTGTGTGGGATTGGGCGCCAACCCCGATCGTGATGGCTATGTGACACTGGATGCATCCATCATGGATGAATTCGCCAATTGCGGGGCAGTTGCCTGTCTGGAACGGATCAAACATCCGATCTCCGTGGCCCGACGGGTGATGGAAAAAACACCACATGTATTGCTGGTAGGCGAAGGCGCCCAGCAGTTTGCCGTTGAACAGGGATTCCCGCTGGAACCACAGCAATTATCCGACAGCGCGAAGAAAGCCTATGAGAACTGGCTGAAGAAAAGTGAATACCAACCGGTTATCAATATCGAAAACAAGGGCAATAAACATGGTCAGCAAGCCTTTGCTCCTGCCCGGCTGGATAATGGCCACTGGAACCATGACACCATCGGTATGATTGCAATCGACGCCAACGGCAACCTGAGCGGCAGTTGTACCACCAGCGGTATGGGTTTTAAAATGCGGGGACGAGTGGGTGATTCCCCCCTGATCGGCGCCGGCCTCTTTGTGGATAATGAAGTCGGGGCCGCTGTTTCAACAGGCCAGGGCGAAGATGTAATCCGTATTGCCGGCACACATACGGTGGTGGAAGGGATGCGGCACGGACTATCTCCCGAAGAAGCCTGTAAAATGGCCGTAGAAAGAGTAGCCCGTGTAAAAGGCGATAAAGCCAGGGATATCCAGGTGGCATTTATTGCCATCAATAAACATGGTGAATACGGCGGTTATTGCCTCCAGAAAGGCTTCAATTTTGCCGTTTGTTATGCAGACGATAAAAATTTCCTGGTAGACGGGAACCATTTGATTTAAACCTGTCTTTTCCAAGATGCTGCTCGAGATTGCTGTATTCCATGTTTCCGCCGCTATCGCGGCGGCCGCTGCGGGAGCCGACCGGATTGAACTTTGCGAAAATCCGCAGGAAGGCGGAACCACCCCCTCCTATGGCACCCTCAAAACCGTCCGCGAAAAATTATCCATCCCCGTATTCCCCATCATCCGTCCCCGCGGTGGTGATTTTCTTTTCCAGGCCGATGAATTTGCCGCCATGCAGGCAGATGTCCTCCTCTGCAAACAAATGCAGTTCGAAGGAGTCGTTACCGGAGTGCTGCAGCCGGACGGCAGTATTGATACCGAAAGAACCAGGCGACTGGTTGATCTTGCCTACCCGATGGAAGTAACATTTCACCGGGCATTCGACAGGGCCAGGCATCCGAAGGAAGCCTTGGAAACGATTATAGATTGCGGCTGTCAGCGCATACTCACCAGCGGACAGGTACCCAACGCCTTTGACGGCAAAGAACTGATCCGCGAATTGATAACACAGGCGGATGGCCGTATTATCATCATGCCGGGCAGCGGCGTCAGAAGTAACAATATCGCTGAACTTGCCCGCTACACCGGCGCTACAGAACTGCACAGTTCCGCGCGCCATACCCTTCCATCCGGTATGCAATATACCCAGGCATCCATGCACGAAATACTGGATACTGTCATGGTGGACGAAGCCGAAATAAAACGGATGAAAATACAATTGTAAGTACGAATTACGAAGTACAAACCCTTCTTATTATATACTTCGTACTTCTAACTTTGTACTTCGTACTTGGTACTTTAGTATAGCATGCGCACTTTAATAGTCGAACGCACCTCCTTCAACAGATCGGCTGCTTTTTTCGAAAGCTTCTTATCAACATCCAATACCACATACCCGATCTTATCATTGGTTTTGAGGTACTGACCCACGATATTGATATTGTGCTGCGACAATGCCGTATTGATGGCACTGAGCACGCCGGGCACATTGTGATGGATATGCAGGATGCGGTGCGCATTTTCCACCGGGGGCAACCCGATAGCCGGTACGGTATGCGATCCGTTGGTGATGCCCCGTTCAAGATACTGGAACAGCTTCAGGCTTACATCTTCCCCGATATTCTGCTGCGCTTCCTCGGTTGAGCCGCCAATATGCGGGGTCAGGAGTACATTGGGCAATCCCTGCAGGGGCGTTTCAAAACGATCCCCGTTTTTTTCGGGCTCCCAGGGATACACATCAATTCCCGCCCCGCTCAGATGCCCTTCTTTCAGGGCTCCGGCCAGCGCTTTCAGATCCACCACTTCCCCGCGTGCATAGTTGAGCAGGATACTGTTCTTTTTAAAGGATTTCAGCAGGTTTTTATGGATCATATTCCGGGTCTGGGGTGTTTCCGGCACATGCAGGGTAACAATATCCGATTGGGAAACCAGTTCCTTCAGGCTTTTCGCCGCGCGGGCATTGCCAAGGGGTAATTTGGTTTCCGTGTCATAGAACAATACTTTCATCCCCATGCTTTCGGCCAGTACACTCACCTGCGAGCCGATATTCCCATAACCGATCACCCCCAGGGTTTTACCCCGCAACTCAAAACTGCCTTTGGCATCTTTGAGCCAGATGCCATCATGGGCAGCTTTGTTCTTGTCGGGAATCCGGCGAATCAGCAGGATGGAAGCGGCAATCACCAGTTCTGCCACACTGCGGGTATTGCTGTAAGGGGCATTGAATACCACCACTCCCGCTTCCGTAGCTGCTTTCAGGTCAACCTGGTTGACTCCGATGCAAAAACAACCGATTGCCTGCAGTTTATCGGCGGCTGCCAGCACCTTGGCTGTAATATGGGTCTTGGAACGGATTCCCAGCAAGTGCACGCCTTTGATGGCCCGGATCAGTTCCTCCTCACTGAGGGCGCCGGTCATTTTGCGGGTATTCACATAGCCGTTCTGCTGAAACTGCTGTACGGCTTTATCACTGATATTTTCAAGGAAAAGCACCTGTATCCGCTCTTTGGGATAACTGGTGTCGGCGGGCTTGTTCATGTCCGCGAATTTAGCTGATATTCATGAAAATATGCGCTTCAACCCGGGTGGTCCCATTCCAAGTCCCGGCCTGTGATTTGCGGGTCGCGCTGCCGGATAGTTTTCCACCTGCTTTGGCTCCCCTGTACAGGAGGCCTATATTTGCCGCTTTATAAACCATTCAGAGGGCATGTTCCGCAAAAAAACCGTTCCCTTTCTTACTTTCTTACTGATCGCATCCTGCGGATCGCAACCCAGCGGCAGGCCGGTACAGCCCGTGCTGACCGCTGTCCATAGCGGGTTTAGTGCGCTATCCCAGGCAGAGAAGAACTATTATTACAATGCCATTGTACCGCTTTATGAGTCGCTCCTGCTCAAACGCGGTTTCAATGGCAGTATCCTGCTGGCCAAAAACGGGCAGATTGTTTTCGAAGACTACCGGGGACTCATTAATTTCAAAACCCATGAACCCATTACCGACAGCAGCACTTTTCATGTGGCTTCGGTTTCCAAGACTTTCACAGCTGCCGTGGTGCTCAAACTGATGGAAGAAGGCCGTATCTCCCTGGATGATACCGTGGAAAAATACCTGCCCGATTTCCCCTACCACCATATCACGATCAAAAACCTGCTTTCGCACCGCAGCGGTTTGCCCAAATACGATCATTTTCTCGATGGCACCCGCACCGTTACCGTCACCATTCGCAACAAAAAAGGGAAGCTGGTACACAGGACGCGGACGGTAAAAGATCCGGTTGCCATCACCGGACTGCTCACCAACCAGGATCTGCTGAATTACATGATCAAGTACCGGCCGGCCCCGGAATCCCTGCCCGACCGGCACTATAGCTATTGTAATACCAATTTCGCATTACTGGCCCTGATCGTGGAAAAAATTACCGGTATCCCCTTTCCGGAATACATGAAGCGGGAAGTATTCGAACCACTGGGCATGACACATAGTTATATCTTCAGCATCCGGGATACCAACCGGTATGTTCCATCTTATAATTACAACAAAGCCCCCTTCCCCCTGCAGAAACTGGATTGCATTTATGGGGATAAAAATGTGTACACCACCGCACGCGATCTGCTGCAATGGGACCGGGCCCTCTACCTCGGTACTTTTATCAGCCAGCAGTCCCAGGAACTGGCCTATGCGCCGTACAGTTTTGAAAAAAGAGGGGTGAAAAACTATGGACTGGGCTGGCATCTCCTGCTGGAACCCAATAACCCCGAAGTGGTTTACCATAATGGCTGGTGGCATGGTAACAATGCGGTTTTCAAACGGATGCTCGCAGACACGGCAACCGTGATCATCCTGGGCAATAAACGTAATAACAATATCTATGCAGCCGGAAAAATCAGCTCTGTTTTCACCGGCCGAGTGGATACTACCCGCCTCGAAGAGTAAGAACGGATGACAGGTGATCCCGGCAGGGAAAACCCGCTAAAGGGTTTTTAGTGAAATCCACCTATTTTTGCAGACTTTTAAAAAACAGCAGATTAACGCGATTTATGGACAAAATCTTGTTTTACGCCGTACCGGCGATGGGTCTTCTGGGCTTGCTATACACCCTGGCCAAATTTAACTGGGTTGCCAAACAGGATGCGGGTACTGACCGCATGAAAGAGATCAGTAATTATATCGCAGAGGGGGCTATGGCCTTCCTCAAAGCAGAATACAAAATCCTGGGTTATTTCGTCGTGATCGTGGCACTGCTGCTGGGGATCATGGGCTTCGCAGATGAAAAAAGTCATTGGAGTATTGCCATCTCCTTTATCATTGGCGCTTTTTTCAGCGCCCTGGCCGGATTTATCGGCATGAAAGTAGCTACCAAAGCCAATGTGCGCACGGCTCAAGCTGCCCGTACCAGTCTTAGTAAAGCACTCCGGGTGTCTTTCACAGGAGGCTCCGTGATGGGCATGGGTGTGGCCGGATTGGCGGTATTGGGATTGGGCAGCCTCTTCATCATATTGAAAATGATTTTTGCACCCGAAGCCGCTGTGGACAGTGAAGAGATGAAACGGACCATAGAAGTGCTGACGGGTTTCTCCCTCGGCGCAGAGAGCATCGCGCTTTTTGCCCGGGTAGGTGGCGGTATCTATACCAAAGCGGCCGATGTTGGCGCTGACCTGGTGGGTAAAGTAGAAGCCGGTATCCCCGAGGATGATCCCCGTAACCCCGCCACCATCGCGGATAATGTAGGCGATAACGTGGGGGATGTGGCCGGGATGGGTGCCGATTTATTTGGCAGCTACGTGGCTACCGTACTGGCAACCATGGTATTGGGTCGTGAAGTAACCGGTAACGGCGGCTCCCCGCTTTCAGACGGCTATGGCGGACTCTCCCCGATCCTCCTGCCCATGCTGATTGCCGGTATCGGGATTCTTTTCTCGATCCTGGGTACCTTTTTTGTGAAAGTTACCGATGCGGTTGGTGCCGGTACGGCACAGGTACAGAAAGCCCTGAACATGGGGAACTGGGGCTCGATCGTTCTGACAGCCATCGCCAGTTATTTCCTGGTAACCTGGCTGCTGCCCGGTGAAATGGTACTCCGTGGTTTTACTTTCACCCCGCTGCGTGTATTTGGCGCCATCATGGTAGGCCTCGGCGTAGGAACCCTGATGAGCATGATTACAGAATATTATACCGCCATGGGTAAACGCCCGGTACTGAGTATCATCCGGCAATCTTCAACCGGTCATGCCACCAATATCATCGGCGGACTTGCAGTGGGTATGGAAAGCACCCTGCTGCCCATCCTTGTACTGGCAGGCGGTATTTATGGTTCTTATGCCCTGGCAGGGCTGTATGGAGTAGCAATCGCTGCTGCCGGTATGATGGCAACCACGGCCATGCAATTGGCCATTGATGCCTTCGGACCGATTGCCGATAATGCCGGCGGCATCGCTGAAATGAGTGAACTGCCGAAAGAAGTAAGGGAAAAAACCGATATCCTGGATGCCGTAGGTAATACCACAGCCGCTACAGGTAAAGGTTTTGCCATCGCTTCTGCAGCCCTCACCGCCCTGGCTTTGTTTGCGGCCTTCGTAGGTATCGCCGGTATCAAAGTCATCGATATCTATCATGCGGATGTACTGGCCGGACTTTTCGTAGGCGGTATGATCCCCTATATTTTCTCCTCCCTCGCGATTCGTGCGGTAGGACAGGCAGCGATGGCGATGGTAGAAGAAGTGCGTCGCCAGTTCCG
>CAZAOR010000506.1:0-2833 GCA_964486805.1 uncultured Sediminibacterium sp.
GCTATTTATTGCCTGCCATCTTTACTACAAACACCTTCCATTGTGGAGGGTGTTTTTTTCATGGGGTGTATAGGATGGGAACTGCCTAAACATCAACTGCTTCCTGCAAACAGGTAACCAGCCCAACATAGAATCTGTTCAAAAAAACCTTTTTTAACCGCCCTGATTAACGTACTTTCATTGCTCTTAATTAGTATTATTTAATCCGTTTGCCTTATGGGAGATCTCCAGATCAAAAAGCAACCGAAAAAATACGATGCAGTGATCGTAGGTTCGGGGGCAGGAGGCGGCATGGCTGCCTATGTTTTGTCGAAAGCCGGTTTGAAAGTTTGCCTGTTGGAAGCAGGTCCAGCTTACGATCCGGCTATTAATTCTTCCCAGTTGAAAAATCCCTGGGACTCACCGCGCCGCGGTGCCAGCACCCATTTTCGCCCCTTCGGTGATTTTGATGGTTGTTACTGGGGCTGGGATATTGATGGAGAGCCTTATACTCAGGCAGAGGGAAGCGCCAAATGGGAATGGTGGCGGGCACGTATGATCGGTGGCCGAACCAATCACTGGGGAAGGATATCGCTCCGCTTCGGTCCCAAAGATTTCAAACGCCGCAGTATTGATGGACTTGGTGATGACTGGCCGATCGGATATGAAGATGTAAAACCGTATTACGATAAAATAGATCGGCTGATCGGGGTCTTCGGCTCTAATGAAGGATTGGAAAATGACCCGGATGGGATCTTCCTGCCGCCGCCCCGGCCCAGGCTGCATGAACTGATGATCAAAAAAGCCGCTACCGGCCTCAAAATCCCGGTTATCCCATCCCGTTTATCGATCCTAACTAAAAAGATCAATGATGATCGAGGCGCCTGTTTCTATTGCGGACAATGTAACAGGAGCTGCAAAATTTACGGTGACTTCTCTTCCTCCTCGGTTTTGGTAAAACCTGCCATGGCTACCGGAAATGTCGATGTGATCACCAATGCCATGGCCCGGGAAGTATTGACCAACTCCGACGGACTGGCAACCGGTGTTTCCTATGTGAACAAAGACGATATGATGGAATATCAGGTAAGCGGCCGTGTTGTGATATTGGCTGCCAGTACCTGTGAAACAGCCCGCTTACTCCTGAACTCCAAATCACCCCGTCATCCGAACGGACTGGCGAATGAAAGCAATGTGGTGGGTAAATACCTGCACGATTCTACCGGAGCAGCAGTTGGTGGCGTATTACCGCAATTGTTCGGACGCAAAAGATATAATGAAGATGGGGTAGGCGGTATGCATGTGTATACCCCCTGGTGGCTGGACAATAAAAAACTGGACTTCCCCCGCGGGTACCATATTGAATACTGGGGTGGCATGGGACAGCCTGCTTACGGCTTCGGCATGGGCATGGAGAACCAAAATGGCAAATACCTGGTAAATGGCAAGAAGAAAGAAGCAGGAGGCTACGGCGCATCCCTGAAGGAAGATGTAAGATTCTTCTATGGTGCCGGCGTCGGAATGGCAGGAAGAGGAGAAGCCGTTCCGAATATCAATAACTACTGTGAAATTGACCCCAAAGTGGTTGATAAATATGGGATACCCGTACTGCGCTTCCATACTAACCACTCCGAATATGAGATCAAACAGGCCAAACACATGAAAGAAACCTTCAAGGAAATTCTGCATGAGATGGGCGCTGTGATCACCTGGGGCGGAGACGATGATGAAAAGAATAATTGGGGACTCAGCAATCCCGGTAATATCATTCATGAAGCCGGAACCGTTCGGATGGGCAATGATCCCAAAACATCTCCCTTGAATAAATGGAGCCAGGCGCATGATTGTAAGAACCTGTTTTGTGTAGATGGCAGCCAGTTTGTATCCCAGGCCGATAAGAATATTACCTGGACCATCCTGGCGCTTTCCATGCGTGCATCAGAGTACATGATTGATGAAATGAAAAAACAGAATTTATAAATCACCGGTTACACGCAGCACGGATGATGCGTGTAACCGAATTACTTAATTCCTTGAACATGGACAGAAGAAAATCACTGAAAACCCTGTTGGTAGGTACGGTTGGCGCCGGTGTATTCGTAGAAGCCTGTAAAAACAGCGATAAAAAAGCCATTGTCGCTTCAGCGGACGCAACCCTGGCCGACCGGATGCAGGAAGAAAAAGATTACCTGAAAAAAGTGGAAGCCCAGGATAAATTCTTTACAGAACATGAAATGGCTACCATCACAGTGCTGGGCGATATCATTATTCCCAAAGACGGAATCAGCGGAAGCGCCAGTGATGCAAAAGTGCCGGATTTCATAGAGTTTATCGTGAAGGACATGCCCAATCACCAAACCCCGGTTCGCGGCGGCCTGCGTTGGCTGGATATACAATGCTTCAAGCAGTTTGATAAAGCATTTGTGGATTGCAGCAGGGAACAGCAGATCGCTATGGTGGACCAGATCGCCTACCCCGAAAAAGCAAAATCCGAAATGAAGCAGGGTGTCGCTTTTTTTTAACATATGCGTGAACTGGTTACTACCGGTTTCTATACTTCAGAAATAGGCGTAAAAGACCTGGGGTATGCCGGTAATCAGCCCACCCAATGGAATGGGGTGCCCGATGATGTATTGAAGCAATACGGATATGCATACACGGAAAAAGAACTCAAGGAATGTGTGAGCTTTGATACAAAATCCTGATAAAACCTTACCTGAATTACGAAAAGGGTAAGCATTGCGCTTACCCTTTTTTATGTACCGACCGGTATCCGGTATTTAATGGAGCGGAAATTTCAGCCGGAGGTGCTGGTCAGGCGACCAGCATCGGCCATGTTTCATTTCATGCAAAT
>CAZAOR010000507.1:0-3577 GCA_964486805.1 uncultured Sediminibacterium sp.
GATATTCAACGATCTATTTTAAAAACGGACTTAGTAAAATCCTCAGCTTCCACGGCATAGGTATGCCCGAAATGATTGCACCGGTCAATGCGGGCAAACCAACAACGGCCAGGGTGCGGGAAAATTGAATCAATCATGAAACATCTTCTTATCCTATTCGGTTTCTTAGGTATCAGTGTGCTGAGCTTTCAAAAAGTACACGCACAATCAGAGGAACCGGTCAGCTTTAAAACAAAGACACACAGCTTCGGGAAGATCCCCCAGCATAAACCGGTCAGTTTTGTTTTCAGTTTTACCAATAATGGTACAAGACCTGCAGTGATTGAGTTTGCCGATGCTGAGTGCGGATGCACCAAACCGGAATATGATAAAAGTCCGATCCTGAAAGGAAAAACCAGTACGATCAAGGTGACTTATAATGCTGAAACAGCGGGCCGTTTCAGTAAAAATGTCAATATCAAATTCGTTGGTCAGCAATTACCGGTAGTGCTTACTGTTGATGGAGAAGTCATACCCGCAAAAGGCAAAGGTTAAGCAATAATTTTTATCCGATCATTACAAAATGGGTGCCGGATGTATGAACAGCTTAGTAAAGCGGACCAGCCCAAAATCCAAAGACCCAATACCAGAAACCAAGCGCTATTTGGCCCTATCTTTGTGGCATGTTAACGATCAGTAACCGGGGACAGGCTATGCCTGCTTCACCCATCCGCAAGCTGGTTCCTTACGCCGAAGCTGCCAAGAAGAAAGGGATCAACGTATACCATCTGAATATCGGGCAGCCGGATATTGAAACCCCGAAAATGGTACTGGATGCGGTACGCAACAGTCATTTCAAAGTACTTGAATACAGCCATAGTGCAGGCAATGAATCCTACCGCCGTAAATTGGTAACTTATTATCAACGGGTGGGGATTGATGTGACCCCTGCCGAAATCATTGTCACCACTGGTGGCAGTGAAGCCATCCTGTTCGGGTTCCTGTCCTGTTTAAATCCCGGCGATGAAGTGATTATTCCGGAACCTTTTTATGCCAACTATAATGGTTTCGCAGTTACCGCTGGAGTACAGGTAGTACCTGTCACCTCCCACATTGAAACGGGGTTCGCCCTGCCCCCGGTTGAAGAAATTGAAAAAAAGATCACAGCCCGTACCAAAGCGATCGTTATCTGCAATCCCAATAATCCGACCGGCTACCTGTATAGCCGGGAAGAGATGGAGCAGTTAAAAGAAATCATTCTGCGCCACCAGTTGTACCTGTTTGCCGATGAGGCATACCGGGAGTTTTGTTATGCGGGTACCCATACCAGTGCCATGCATCTGAAAGGGGCGGAACAGCATGTGATCCTGATGGATACCATCAGCAAACGATACAGTGCCTGCGGTGGCCGGATCGGCGCACTGGTGACCCATAATAAACAGGTATTGGATACCGTGATGAAATTTGCCCAGGCAAGACTGAGCCCGCCAAGCTTTGCACAAATTGCCGGTGAGGCGGCAGTTGATCTGCCGGAAAACTATTTTGACAGTACCCGGGCCGAGTATATGGCGCGGAGAGATCTCCTGGTCAGCCGGTTGAACGCGATGCCCGGGGTTTTTTGTCCCAATCCGGGCGGCGCATTTTATGCCATAGCCCAACTGCCTATTGATGATGCCGATAAATTTTGCCAATGGCTGCTGGAAAGTTTCTCCTTTGAAGGTCAAACCCTGATGCTGGCACCAGCTACCGGGTTTTACAGTACTCCCGGATTGGGTCAGCAGGAAGTACGTTTGGCTTATGTATTAAATAAAAATGATATAGAAAAGGCGATGATTTGTCTTTCAGAAGCCTTAATAGTATACAATAAGAATATAAATAGATAATTATCAATTGATTGTAATGCTATTTTTTTATTGTTATAACAATGATATAAATACATTAACAATAATTTAATATAACGATAATAAGATTTAAATACTCGATTTTTTGATTTTGAGAAGATATTTTTGAAAAAAACGATCGTTTACTTTTATTTTTCCAAAATTCTCCTATCTTTACACTGTAAATGATCCGCTAAAGCGGCCAATCAAAAACTCAGACTTCTTTTCTTATATGGCAAGCAATCGAAGACGTCCCCTGTTTCTACAGGGGACTTTTCATTGGTAGCTATTGCCGAACTGCCCGGAAATTCCCCTGCTCATCTTTCAGCGAATAACAAAGATTCGCATTCATCAATCCATAAATACGGCCATCGCGTATCACGAAATTCATGTATGGCTTTCCGTTATCCCGCCAGCCCTTGCCGCTTTGTGCCTGACCATGCAGGTAAATGATGGATTTCAGGGGATGTCCGCTCTGGTACCATTCCTGGAATGCACCTTCATAAATACCCATCCGGTAATGATATACATATTGCAGTTGTCCGTTCGGCCACCATCCGCAGGCTTCCCGATCTTTTTCGCCCGCATGGAAATAACGGCGATACGCCAGATGCCCATCCGGATACCAGCCCTGCCATGGTCCTTCTTCCCTTCCCGCTGCATAATGTTCCACCGCACGGATACGACCATCCGCATATCGCAGGATCCTTTTTCCATCCAAGGGCGCACCATGGTACCAATACAAGCCATTGACCAGGGATAATCCCGTATCGGTGGCCTCCACCGCGATCTCCCGCGATGCAGTATGGACCGGGGGCGGATCCTGTTTGTCTGAGCGGCAAGCAACCAGGATCCCTGGTATCCCGCATATCACCCACCACCTGTTCATTCCTTTTCGTTTTCCAGTTCTTTGATATCGGCAATCAGGTTATTGATATCCGCCTGTGATGTGCCTTTGTAAACACCCCGTATCCTGCGCTGCCGGTCGATCAACAGCATATTCTCCGTATGCAGAAAATCATTTGCTGTCTTTTTTGTACCCAGGTCTTCATCCGCAAAATAAGCTTTGCGGGCAAGGGTATAAAGTGTATCGCGGTTCCCGGTCAGCAAGTACCATTTACCCCGTATAATACCATATTCCGCTGCATATTGCTTTAAACGGGCACTGTTGTCGATATCAGGTGTTACACTGTGTGATAGCAGCAACACGCCCGGATCATTCCGGAAAGCCTGCTGTACCTGCAGGAGATGGCTCGTCAGTTGTTTGCAGATGCCCGGGCAGGCCGTAAAAAAGAAATCTGCCACATATATCTTTCCCTGCACCGTCTTTTCCGTTACGGTTTCCCCATACTGGTCCGTAAAGGAAAAAGCAGGAATAGTATGAGTAGCAGCCCAGTCTTTACTATTCGGCACTATCCACTCAGGCGTAAAATCTGCCTGGTTATAAAAAGGCAGCTTCGAGGGAACAGGGATTTGCTTTTCCTTGCCGGTATCCCGGCAGGCCCCCGACAAAAGCAGCCAGGCCAGGAGCACCCCGACTTGTTTGCGCTCGATCATGGTATGGATCGTTTGGCAGGTGGAGCGGGCGCTTTACCCGGCGCGCCACCAGGCCCGGGCGGCCGCATGGATTGCTCCAGTGCCTGGTATTTTTGATAGGCATCCGCACTCAATACCGATTTGATTTTAGCATCACGCTGCTGAACCAGTTTATCCATCGC
>CAZAOR010000508.1:0-4811 GCA_964486805.1 uncultured Sediminibacterium sp.
CGATAATATCGTGGAACCTTCCGCTTCCTTCGACTGGTATGAAGGACCCACTTTGCTGCAATTGCTCGAAACCGTAGAAGTGCAGCAGGATATTAACCTGGAACATGCGCGTTTTCCCGTCCAGTATGTGATACGTCCGCAAACAGAAGAATGGCATGATTACCGCGGTTATGCCGGAAAATTGATCAGCGGTATCTATCGGAAGGGCGATCCTGTCACCGTCCTGCCTTCCGGCGCCCAGACCCATATACAGTCTATCGAAATTAACGGGCAGGAAGTTCCGGAAGCATTCGCTCCTCAGAGCATCATCTTGCATTTGTCGGACGATATCGATGTGAGCCGGGGAGATGTTATTGTACCCGCTGCCGATCTCCCCAAACTGGAGCAGGAACTGGAAGTACTGCTTTGCTGGATGGACAGCAAGCCATTGGAAGCAGGCAAAAAATATTTATTACAGGTGAACAGCCGGCGGGTAAGAGCCGTTGTGAAAACCATCCAATACCGCCTGGATGTACAAACGCTGGAACAGAACCCGAACCCCGCGCAGGCACAATTGAATGATATCGTAAAAGCCGTGATCCGAACAGCAGAACCGGTTGTATATGATGCATATCAGGATCTGCGAGCAAATGGGGGCGCTATCCTGATTGATGAAACAAGTCATGTAACCGTAGGCGCCTGCCTGCTTCAATGAAAATGGCGATGGCAAATACTGAAAAAAAAGGGAAAGTGATACTCGCAGGCGCCGGACCAGGTGATCCGGAGTTGATCACACTGAAAGCCGTTAACTGGCTGCAGCAGGCCGATGTGGTGCTGACCGACCGGCTGGTCAGTAAAGTGATCCTGCAACGTTATATAAGGCCGCAGGCCCTACTTATGCAGGTAGGTAAACAATGCCGCCGAGGGGTATCAACTCCCCAGCATGAGATCAATGCGCTGATGGTCCGGTACGCAGCAGCAGGAAAATTAGTCGTTCGCCTGAAAGGAGGGGATATCAGTTTCTTCTCCAATGTGCTGGATGAACTGGAGACCCTGCATGAGCACCATATCCCCTATGAGATCGTGCCGGGAGTCACTGCGGCTTCCGGGGCGGCTGCTTATGCCGGATTTCCGCTGACGGCCCGGGATCATGCCATGGGTGTACGGTTTCTTACCTATTATCAATCCTCTGCAATAACAGCGGCACAGTGGACGGAACTGGCGGCTACCAGCGATACGCTTGTTTTTTATATGTCGTCAGAAACCCTGTATGCATTGATAGAACATTTACTGGCACACGGGATACCCGCCGATATGCCGGTGGCAGTCCTGGAACAAGCTACTACCACGTATCAGCAGGTATATCGGTCAACCATACAGGACTGTCGCAGTGAATGGGATGGCCTTACATTTTTATCGCCTTCACTCGTTGTGATCGGCCGGGTAGCTGCATTGCACGACCGATACGCCTGGAAGGAGGGCAGCAGCCTGCGACAGTATTATTTTCAACCGCTTACAAGCCCGGTAACAAATCTTCACTACCAAGATACGGATCAACAATATGCTGGAAGAGCCTAAACATCAATTACTCGCAAACCTCTTGTCCGGTATTACGCGGGAAGAACTCATCTGGATCAATGGGTACATCGCCGGTATCATTCAACAACCGGCAAAAGAGAACAGCGATGGAACCGGACCGGTAAAACGGGATGCCGCAACCAAACTCACCATTGTATACGGCACGGAAACCGGTAATGCCCGGAAACTGGCCACCGAATTTGCCACCCGGGCAAAAAAATTGGCCTACCCGGTAAAACTGGTAAGCCTCGACCAATACCGCGTGACCGATCTGCATCGGGAACAAAATTTATTGGTCGTAATCAGCACCCAGGGCGATGGGGAGCCGCCGCTTGCTGCACAGAAGTTTTATGACCACATTCATCAGGCGGGTTTTCAGCTTCCTGCCATAAAATATGCCGTATTGGCTTTGGGAGACAGCAGCTACCCGTTGTTCTGTAAAACGGGAACAGATGTGGATGAACAATTGGAAAAGGCTGGGGCGCAGCGGATATTGCCCGTTTGCAAATGTGATGTGGAATATGAAGCAGATGCTGCTGCCTGGTTTCAGCAGGTATTAAACCTGGTGGGCCAAACCACAGGGGTGTCGGCTCCGAAACAACTAATCAGTCAGGCACCAGCTGCCGTCAAATCCAATAAAGTATTGTATGAAGGGGAACTGCTGAGCACTGTGAATCTCCTGGACAGAATGAACGGGGATCGGGTTATTCAACACCTTGAATTCCTTGCGGAAGAAGTTCCTTACGAACCGGGTGATTCTATTGGAATTATTCCTGCGAACCCGGCTGATGCTGTTCAAAACATACTGGATCTCTTACAGACTGAACCGGAAACAATCCTTAGATTTCGTGAACAGGAAGGGACTATACAGCAAATATTGACCACGCAGGTGCAAATACAGTACCTGCATGAACGCGTTATTGCCAGGTATGCCGCCTGGGTAGGGCAGGATATACCGGCCGTAAAAATGGACCTGCTGCAAGTATTGCAATTGTATCCTCCTGCTCATCCCAACTGGCAGGAACTCTTCGATATTCTGCCTGCACAATCACCTCGAATCTATACGATTGCTTCTTCGCCTGCTGCCCATCCCGGTGAAATACACCTGACTGTTGAACTGGACCGTTTTCAGTTGGAAACTGGTATCGGGTATGGATGCGGATCAAAATACCTGACAGAACTGCCTGAGCAAAACCGGTTGCGGTTTTTTGTGCAGAAAAATAAACGGTTTCGGTTACCGCCTCCCGACAGGGATTGCATTTTTATTGGTCCGGGAACCGGTATGGCAGCGTGCCGTTCTTTTATCAGTGAAAGGGAAGCAACTGGTGCAACCGGCAGGAACTGGCTATTGACAGGGGAAGAAAACTTCGTATCGGATTTCCTGTATCAAACGGAGATACAGGCTTGGTTATCGACCGGCACCCTGCAAAAAGTATCATTGGCATTTCCGGGAGATGATCCGCTGAATACTATCTGGAACAGGATTTATGCAGAAGCAACTGCCTTGTATGAATGGATTCAGTCGGGCGCCTGGATCTTCCTGAGCGGGGAAAAAGATCCAATGAGTATACGGGTCATCACATCACTCGAACAGCTGGCTGTTAGCCAGGCAGGACTGGATGCTGCAGGAGCTGCTGCCTGGCTGGAAAAGATCCGCTCGGAAGGAAGGTTTTTAAAAGAAGTGTATTAATCAGGAAGCATGTCAGACAAATCAACAATAGAACTGATCAAAGAAAACAGTCGCCAGCTCCGCGGAACGCTGGCAGAAAGCCTGGCTGACGCACATACCGGCGCGATCAGGGAGGATGATCAGGCTCTGATCAAATTCCATGGCATGTATCAGCAGGATGACCGGGACAGAAGGGAGGATCGGGCAGCAAAAAAACTGGAAAGGCTGTATTCGGTCATGATAAGGCTGAGGTTACCCGGAGGTCTTCTTAAACCGGATCAATGGCTGGCATTGTATGAAGTAGCTGGTAAAAACAGTACCGGTGTAATAAAAATTACATCCAGGCAAACTTTGCAATTACACGGCATCCTGAAATCAACCATCCGCCCTACCATAAAGGCTTTCAGCCAGGTTGCGCTGGACTCCATTGCCACCTGCGGGGATGTGAACAGAAATGTATTATGCAGTGCCAATCCTGCGGAATCAAGCCTGCATGCCGAAGTGTTTGCATACGCGGAAGAAATCAGTCGGCTTTTAATGCCCAAGACACGCGCTTATTATGAAATATGGCTGGATGAAGAACCGCTGCAGGGTGAACCGGAAGAAGATCCGCTGTATCAACAGCGATACCTGCCCCGTAAATTCAAGATCGGTATTGCTATCCCGCCAAATAATGATGTGGATGTGTTTACCAATGATGTCGGACTGATTGCAGTAGTAGAAGCAGGACAGTTGAAAGGATTCAATATTGCAGCAGGCGGTGGACTTTCCAGTACCCATGGGAACTCCGATACTTATCCGCGTTTGGGAACCCTGCTGGGATTCACGGATACGAAAGAAAAAACACTACAGGCGGTATATGGAATAGCCCTGGTGCAACGGGATTTTGGTAACAGGGCTGACCGAAAGCAGGCAAGGCTGAAATATACGATCGACAGGCTGGGGGTGGAAAATTTTAAAGCAGAACTGGAAAAGCGAACCGGGTTTCCCTTGTTACCGTCCCGCCCGGTTTCCTTCACACACAGAAAAGATATATTCGGCTGGCAACAGCAAGCAGATGGTAAATGGCTGTACACTGCATTTGTTGAAAATGGTCGCATCACAGACGGCATTGACCAGCGAATCAAAACCGCATTGCAGCAGGTAGCTTTGACCGGGAAGGCTCAGTTCCGGTTTACCTGTCATCAGAATGTGGTGATCAGTGAAATAACAGCAGCCGATAAGCCGGATATTGAAAAGATACTCGAGGAAAATGGTGTGGCCCGTTATACAGCCCGGGCTTCCGCAGTCAGGAAAAATGCCATGGCCTGCGTGGCCTTTCCCACCTGTCCGCTGGCGCTGGCAGAAGCACAGCGCTATATGCCTTCGCTGCTTGACAAAATAGAAATATTGTTAAATAAGCACCTGCTTGAAAAAGAGGAAATGATCATTCGTATGACGGGATGCCCCAATGGTTGTGCAAGATCTTATGCTGCTGAAATAGGATTGGTGGGCACTGCTTATGGAAAATATAACCTGCATCTGGGTGGTGACAGGCTTGGCCTGCGGCTCAACCGGATTTTCAGGGAAAATATCGGAGAACCAG
>CAZAOR010000509.1:0-2620 GCA_964486805.1 uncultured Sediminibacterium sp.
AAGGGCGGGAAGCAGAAAAAAGACCCGAGAAGCCGGTCGCAAGGTTTGCATTGAACAAAAAATGCTGCGGCGCGCTCTTCATCACCAGGTTCATGGTACCGCCTACAGCATCACCTTCCATCGATGGGGTCAGGGATTTGATTACCTCCAGTCGTTCCAGCATATCGGATGGAAACAGATCCATCGGTACGTATCGGTATTTGGCATCCGGGCTGGGTATCTTCACACCATTAACAAGCGTATTGTTATACCGTTCATCCATGCCGCGTATGATTGCATAACGTCCTTCCCCGCTGGTACTGCGCTGAATGGACACACCGGATACACGCTGCAGGGCATTGGCAACCGTAACATCCGGCAACAGTTCGATGGTTTTTTGTGAAAGGATATTTTCGAGTACCGGCGCAACTTTTTCAAGACCGCGAACTGACCGATCCGATTCTTTTCCTTCCGAGCTAACCGTCACATTTTGTAAAGCAATCGTTTCCGGTTGCAACAAGGCATTAAAAACAGTTGCTTTGGTATTGTCGGCGACCGAGATACTGCCAACTGCTACGGTTTGATATCCCAGCAATTTGATTTTTATGGAATATCTGCCAGCCGGTACTTCTTTGAAAGCATAGGAGCCATCGAGGTTCACGATGGCATGCAGTTTAACTTTGCCCATTTCAATTTCCACAGTAGCGCCCGCAAGCGGCTCTCCGGTTTGGGAATCATTCACTTTCCCACGCAATCCCCCTGCCATAACCGTGAGGGAGACCAGCAGAAAAGAAAATAGAAAGAAAATTTTGTTTAAACAAGTGCGCATAAAGCAGTTTCGGTTTTGATGCAGCGAAACTACTTTCCGACGCAGCTACATAACGATTCGGTAATCTCAATTAATCAAACGGTAATAAAAAGGTAACAATCCGTTAATCCTGTCGGATGCAAAAACTCAGAATTCATTCAGAATTGCCGCTTTTATATGTGCTGGTATAACACCATCCCCAGGTTACCGTTAAGCCAATTGCCCGTTACCAGGCAGGTTCCCGGCTAATCAATGACTGATCTGATAAGGCATTTCAATTCCTGGGGGCATGCCCCTGGCGATTCAAACTCAGAATCTCTCCAGAATACCTGCAAAATTGCTTCAAAATCGGGTGCCAGATTTGTGGTATTCATTCATCAAATCCATCACATGAAAAAGTTAATCATGCTTCCTGCGCTGCTAAGCGTATGCCTGCTGCAGGCACAGGACAAGGGGAAAACACCCGCATCCGTTGTAACCGCATTCAAAAAGGCCTTCCCCAGTGCACAACAGGTGCATTATGGTAAAGAAGACAACAATTTTGAAATCAGTTTTGCGGATGGCGGCAAGAAAAAGTCAGCCGTCTATACACCCGCCGGTCAACTGGTAGAAACTGAAACCGAAATAACTGCTGCCGAATTACCTGCAGCCGTAATGCCCTATTTCCAGTCACACTACAAAGGCGTGAAAATTCATGAAACGGCAAAGATTGTTGATGCAAAAGGAGCAGTTACCTATGAAGTGGGTATCAAAGGAAAAGATATCATTTTTGATAGTAAAGGAAAGTTCCTGAAAGAAGGTGAAGATTAATAAATAAAAAGCTATCGGAGAAAGGAGGGCATTGATTAATACCCTCCTTTTTTATCAGTTGTTACCGGAAAGGTTATTCAGGAAATTATTGGGATCCTCGTCCTTGACCTTTTTAAATTCCAGCTTGCCAAACTTATAGCTAAAGCTGATCCCGAAAGACTGATAAGGCACCCAACGCAGGTTTTCAGCATAATAGCCGGCATTGAGAACAGTGGTTTGTTGTTTGATATATTGACTGAAAGGGTTGGTGGCCGTGATACCCAGGCTGGCTTTCTTGTTCATAAAAAACTTCCGAACGGCCAGTGTATAGGCAAAAAACTGCGGCTGTTTTCCCTGCACATTGTTTACTGCGGTATGATAGATGGCAAATGCTTCCGCTACCAGGGATTTATTGAATTCATACGTCAGGTTGAGATTGAAGCGGCCGTCAAAACCATCGGTCACATTATTGGCACTCAGGCGATTCACGACATGCCTGTTGGCGAAAAACAGATTGGTTCTGGCCACAAAAGCACTGGTAATGGGCAGAGAGCCGGATATATTGACACCGGTCCTGTTCTCGAGGCCGATATTGACCCGCGTACTTACAGAAACGTTGTGGTAAACCGAATCGCCGATCTTAAAATCCTGGTAAAACTGGGTATACGGCTTGATATCCTGTGAATTGAACCGGGATATCAGGGAGATGTTCAGGTTACCGTCCTGCGCAAAATTAAAGTTATAGCCCAGTTCGAAATTATTGCCGAGTTCCGGCTGCAACAAGGGGTTACCGGTTGAAATATTATAGGGATCGGACAGGTTATAAAAAGGATTGATTTCCCGGTAATCAGGTCTTTCGATGCGATGGCTGTAGGCTAGTTTCAGGGTATTGCCATTTTTGAAATTATGGGAGATCACGATGGAAGGGGCCAATGTACGGTAAGGAGGAATCACTGTACCTGCATAATCAATAGAAGAACTGGTGTATTCAAAACGCACACCTGTCTTCATGTCCAGAACTTTCCCTATCGGGTAGTTGGCAGA
>CAZAOR010000510.1:0-3688 GCA_964486805.1 uncultured Sediminibacterium sp.
AGGAGAACAAAGGGTTCTGAAAAACAACGCAGGTATGGCACAAGAGCTGCTGAACTGTCATGCAATCCGCTGCCGGCATATACACTCCGTCCATTGAATCGCAGCAGTACCGGTTCCCGCTGGGTGAGCAGGGGAGCCATCACATCCATCAGCCGCTCTTTTTCCAGCCACTCATGGTAGCGATGTGCCGGGAAATCCCATAACCCGGTATGACAGCCAATACTGGTGATATCGGCACAGGGAACACCTGTTACAAGATAACTGATATATTGCGGCAGATGCAGTGCAAATTGTATTCGTTTGAATGCCGCGGGTTTTTCATTTTTAAGCCAGTATAATTGCAGGCCGGAATTGAGGTGTCCCAGCACGGGCGATGCTGTGCGAACGGAAAACGTCGTTGCCCCCCCGTAAGTATGATAAAAGCGTTCCTGGAGTGCTGCCGGATAGGGTTTGAGGTAATTGTACAGAGGTGTCACCGGTTGTCCCAGGGCATCAATATATACCCAGCTTGCGCCATAAGCGGCAAAGTTGATGGCTTCCACCCTGAATCGCGGCATCTGCAATAGCGCCCGGATCGTTTCACGCACCCAGGCAGAGAGTGCTTCCAGGTTATCGCAAGGAAACCCATCGTCATCCGATATTTCTGAGAATTTTACCTGTGTTTCCCACTCAAGGTGATATGCATCATTGAACAGCAGGCATTTTTTATAGGTCTTGCCGATGTCAAATACAGCGATCACAGGAACTGTGTTTGTCATAAGATGGGATCCAGGGTTTTACAATCCGGTAGCCTGGGTATCGGCCCCCCTTTGTGAAATAAGTTGTTGCCGGATACCTGCTTCCCGGAATAAAACAACAGGCGACAATGCACCACCTGCCCGCAGGCGTGCTTCCGCTACAAGGGGACGAACATCCGTACGATAAGCCTGTTGCAGGATCTCCTGTGCGGCGGTTACATCGTTTTCATCCTGGGCCTTCCGCAAAGCAGCTTCATCCACCAGCAATGCCTGGGCATAAGCGATCAGGATCGCTTCCACACTCTGGAGCAGGTCTTCCAGGGGATCTTTCACATTATGGGATGCATCAATCATCCAGGCAAGATCTGTAGCATGCCGCATGCCTCGGGCGTTCATTCCTTCCACCAGTTCATGAAAGATCAGGAATAACTGGTATGGATCTATGCTGCCAACGGTCAGATCGTCATCACCATATTTGCTGTCATTAAAATGAAAACCGCCGAGTTTCTTCTCAGCAAGCAGGATCGCTACTATCTGCTGGATATTGGCATTGGGCAAGTGATGTCCGAGATCGACCAATGTAAACGCTTTTTCTCCTAATTTCTGTGCATACAGGAATGACTGTCCCCAATCGCCCACGGTCATCGAATAAAAATTAGGCTCATAAGCTTTATACTCCACAAACATTTTCCAGTTATCTGGCAGCGCTGTATAAATTTCCTGCAATCCTTCCAGGGTTCGTTGAAAGGCTTCCCGGAAATTAAGCTGCCCCGGGAAACAGGAGCCATCCGAGAGCCAAACCGTGATGGATGCGGAACCGAGTGCTACACCCTGATTGATCACTTCTATATTGTGCGCGATTGCCTGTTGTCTCACCCGTTTATCGGTATGTTGCAGGGAACCGAATTTATAACTGAAGGGTTGTCCGGGCTGATCCTGGAAAGTATTGGAGTTCATGGCATCAAAACGAAGACCATAAGAAGCAGCCAGTGATTGGATGGCAACGGGGTCTTTCGGTATATCCCAGGGGATGTGTAGAGAGATTGCACCGCTGGATCGGTTTAACTGGTGTAACAATCCCACATCCGCGATCTTTTCTTCCAGGTTCCGCGGTTCGCCCCCACCGCTGAAGCGGCCAAAGCGTGTGCCACCTGTGCCCAGGGCCCAGGAAGGAATAGCAATCTGAAATTCCTGGAGTAGTTGTATAACCGGCTCTGTCCGGGCAAGATTGTCTTTCAGGAAGGCAAGCTGTCGCTCATGGGCGGCGACTCTTTTTTCATTGTGCCTGGATAAAATATCATCCGCTAATTTCATAAGCAAGCATTAGCCATTAAGGTAGGAAAAAAACTTCACGCAAATCCTGCGTCACCGGCGAACCATCTGGCGCGGTATCCATAATATCGCGCATAAACTGCCACCAGCGTTGCATCAAAGGATGCGTTGGTAAACTGTCCAGTAATGCCCGGTTTTCCGCCTGTAAGCAGGCGAACAGCCTGCCGGTTTTTTCATCCAGAAAAATGGCATATTGCCGGATACCTTTTTCTTTCAGCAATGCTGTCAGTTCCGGCCAGATTACCTGGTGTCTTTTCTCATATTCCTGCTCCATGCCTGCATGCAGTTGCATCGTGAACGCAATTCTTTCCATAAGTAATGGTTCCTGGTTAACGGACAAATGCCATAGCAACGCCTCCATCCACATTCAGCACATTACCGGTTGATTTCGACAGCAGCCCCCCAACATAGGCAAAGCAGGCGTTGGCGATATCTACAGGTTCAATAATGGCGTTCAGCAAAGTACGTTTGGCATAATAGGCTGGCAATTCTTCCACGCTTACATTATAAGCTTTTGCGCGACCTTCGGCCCAGGCGCCCGCCCAAATCTTGCTATCGCTGATCACAGCATCGGGATTCACCACATTGACCCGGATTTTATCTTTCCCCAGTTCGGTTGCATTCAGGCGGCTCAAATGCAGTTGTGCGGCTTTGGCAGAGCCATATCCCGCATTATTCGGCCCGCTCACCAATGCATTCTTACTCACAATATTCAGCACATCTCCCCCCATTTGCTGGATTTGCATCATTTTCGCACCGGCTTGCGTTACGAGGAACTGCCCCTTCACCAATACATCGTATAAAAGATCCCAGTCAGCTTCCGTATGGTCTTCCAGGGATTTTGAAATGGATAATCCTGCACAGTTTACCACGATGTCCACACCGCCAAACTGCAGGGCTGCGGCATCAAATGCATCTTTTACGGCTTTTTGATCGGTTACGTCCAGTAAAACAGCGGCGCTTGTGTCTTTACCAAATGCCGATTCGAAATAAGCTTTGGCGCCCGCCAATCGTTCTGCGTCATTGTCATTGATTATCACGCAGGCGCCTTCTTCTGCGAATTTTTTAGCGATCGCTTTCCCGATACCGCCGGCACTGCCGGTAACGAGCGCTACACGGCCCGTCAGTGCTTTGGGCTTGGGCATACGCTGCAATTTGGCCTCTTCCAGCAGCCAGTACTCAATATTAAATGCCTCCTGGCGTGGCAAAGCGGTGTAGCTGGAAATAGCTTCTGCGCCCCGCATGACATGAATGGCATTGATATAAAATTCAGCTGCTACCCGCGCGGTTTGTTTGTCCTTGGCGAAGGTGAACATACCTACGCCCGGGTACAATAAAACAACAGGGTTGGGGTCGCGCATGGCAGGACTATCCGGGTGTTTACAAGTGTTGTAATATGCTGCATACATTTCCCGGTAAGACTGGAATGCAGGTTCCAGCAGTTGTCGCAACTCGGTTGTATTATCCGGATCCGCCGCCGGGTCCAGCGGCAACAGCATGGGGCTGATCTTGGTGCGTAAAAAATGATCAGGGCAGGAAGTGCCCATCAATGCAAGTCGCTCCATGTCAGCGGCATTCAGAAATTCCAGGACATCCGCATCATCTGTAAAATGACCGAC
>CAZAOR010000511.1:0-3313 GCA_964486805.1 uncultured Sediminibacterium sp.
CTGTCACCTCATCTCCCAACTGAAAATGACTTTCCCATTTTTTCATTCTCGTTCTATTGCGTTGATAATTAACTGTAATGTTAATTAATTATTACAAAATTGTAAACTTGTGCTTTACTAAAAGCCAGCAAATCTAAGCAATTTCCTAACAGATTAAGATAGCTGATATTTGAAAGGCTTAATATACAGCATTTATCATGAAAAAAACAGTGTCGGGGATAAGCTTTTGGTGTTTTCTGAGTGTAACCGTACTTATACCCAATCTGCTTCAAGCCCAGAACGACAGTATGCCTCACCGGAAGCTCCTTCTGTTCCCCGTTATTGCCAAGTCGATTGAGACCGGCTGGTCATTCGGTGCCCTGGGGTCTTTTACTTTCCGGCCTTTTAGTGCGGATACCATTTCCCGTACTTCCAATTTGCAGGTACTGGCGCTTTATACAACCAAACAACAACTGGTAACGGCACTGAACGGTTCGCAATATTTTTTCCGGGAAAAATATATTCTCAATGAACAGGTGTCTTTCAGCGCTTTCCCGGATAAATTCTGGGGACTGGGCAATCAAACGAAGGACCAGGACCAGGAGCCTTATCGATACAAGCAATATTATATTTATGCACATCTCTTGCGCAAGCTGGATAAACACTGGTTTGCAGGGATCATTTTTGAAAATCAAAAAGTATGGGATTTCCGTTACAATGCCGGTGGCCTTTTTGATCAGCAGCAGGTATATGGGAGAGAAGGATATCATGTTGCAGGTATTGGCGGCAGTCTGACTTTTGATAACCGCACCAATGCTTTCGCGCCCGATAACGGTATCTTTTGCCAGTTCACATTCAATCATTTTGATCATTACCTCCAATCAGATTACGTGTACACCAATTATGTATTGGATATCCGGAAATTCATTCCCGTTGCACACAGCAATGATGTATTGGCTTTTCAGTTATATAGTTTCAACAATACCGGTGCTGTTCCGATACGGAGCCTGGCTTCCTTTGGCGGCGCTAACCGGATGCGGGGGTATTATGACGGCCGATACAAGGACTGGGATATGCTTGTTTTACAGAGCGAATATCGCATGCATATCCGCGGAAGGATCGGCATGGTTCTTTTTGCAGGTACCGGTACGGTAGGCCGCAATTGGACTGCCTATGGGGTTGATGATCTCAAATATTCCTATGGAGCCGGCTTGCGGATTGCCGTTGATACAAAAGAAAAACTGAATGTCCGGATCGACTATGGTATCGGCCAGGGAAAAAATAGCGGGCTTTATGTACAATTGGGAGAAGCTTTCTAAAAAGGGGCGCAACGAGCCATGCGGCGCCCGGCCAACACGATAAAATAAGACAGCACCAAGGCACCTGCCACATCCAGGCTGTAATGCACATGTTGTATCAATACCAGGATGCCTACCGCGATGGCAGCACAGAATGCCAATGCCTTTTCACGCCGACCGGGTAACAAATAAAAGATCAGCAGTTGCGTGGCCGTATGACCGGAGAAAAATAAATCTTTGGTGATGAAGGTGGCGCTATGGCCATAAAAAAAATTACTCAACGGATCTTTCAAGGGGATGAGACCGGCAGGCGGATTCAAAGGCACCAATGAGATGCTGATTACCCGGAGGAGGAACAAGAGTACAAAGGAGTAGAGAGCGGGTAACAAAATAGCCGGATCCTGGATGCCCCGGAACAGCAACCAGCCGATCATGCTCCAGATAATGATAAAGGTGGGGATGGATACATCCGAGGCGGGCAGCCATTGCAGCACCCGGTCCTGTAATACCCATCCCTGGCGATGCTCAATATGGGCAAAAAAACTCGGCAGGCAGAGGGAAATAGCCAGCAGCAGGGCGATCGCCGTTATCAGCTTTACCCGGTATTGCGACTGCCCCCAGGCCATTTTCCAGCTTGGGGTATAGGAAGTGGTGGCGGCGTAGTTTTCAGGCTGCTCCATCTGCCAAAATTAGGATTCCTGCGGTAAAACCGGTAGAATTTATGCCTCAGTAATGCCAGCGAACAAATGCTTCCATGGCGGCATATTTGGTCATGCCCAACTGCGCGTATAGTTCTGCGGTATTGGCATTGCGGTCTTCCGCACGTTGCCAGAACTCCCGGCTGTCAGAACCCTGGAAGGGCACCATATCTTTCTGTGACTGATGGATAAAGATGCCAAAGCGTTTTTTCAACACCTGATCCGGGCTCATCGGGATCGCCATCTCTATATCGGCGATGTCCCATTCCTGCCAGGCACCCTTGTACAGCCATACCCAACAATCCCGGATCCAGGGTTCTCCTGCTTCTTTGAGTCGGCGAAGGCTTTCAAATATGATGTCCAGGCAAACTTTATGGGTGCCATGCGGATCTGCCAGATCACCGGCGCAGTATACCTGCTGTGGCTGCAGTTGGCGCAATAAGGCCATGGTGATCTGCACATCTTCTTCGCCCATGGGTTTTTTCTCGATGGCCCCTGTTTCATAAAAGGGCAGGTTCATGAAATGACAGCGATCTTCGGTCAGGCCCACATACCGGCAGGTGGCTTTGGCCTCACAGCGGCGTATCAGGCCTTTGATGGCCCGTATCTCCGGGGTATCTACCTGGTTCTTCTGCTTATGACTGATATAGGTTCTTGCTGCCTGCAGTATCTCCTGGCTCTTGTGGTTATCAATACCGAACATATCTTCAAAGCCTACGGCAATATCAATGAAACGCGTTTCAAATTCATCCGTAACGGCGATATTGCCACTGGTCTGGTAAGCCACATGCACTTCGTGGCCCTGGTCATGCAAACGCATGAAAGTGCCGCCCATACTGATGATATCATCATCCGGGTGCGGTGAGAAAATAAGACATTTTTTGGGATAGGGTGCACTCCGTTCGGGGTGCGCAGGTATCACCGCATTGGGTTTTCCGCCTGGCCATCCGGTTATGCTGTCGCGCAGCATGTAGTACACCTGCAGGTTGATTTCATACGCATCTCCTTTTTCCACCAGCAGATCCGATAACCCGTTTTCCAGGTAATCATTGGCAGTCAGGCTCAGCACCGATTTGCCGGTCTTTAATGCCATCTGTACCACGGCGCGGCGGATCATTTTCGGTGTCCAGGTACATTCACCGGTGAGCCAGGGCGATTTGATCCGGGTGAGTTCGGAAGCCGCTGCCGCATCCACGACAAAAGTGCAGTCGTTGTGCTGTTGCAGGATACTGGCGGGCACCTGTTCCGATACATGGCCTTCTACCGACCGGGCGATAATGGCCGCTTTCTGGCCCCAGCCCATCAGCAGGATCTTTCTTGCCTGCATAATATTGCTGA
>CAZAOR010000512.1:0-3660 GCA_964486805.1 uncultured Sediminibacterium sp.
GCCCATTCGTCCCAGATGCGCACGCCATTTTCTCTGAGATAGGCAATATTTGTTTCGCCTTTTAAAAACCAGAGCAGTTCATGGATAATACTTTTGACATGCAGTTTCTTGGTGGTTACAAGCGGGAAACCTTCGGCAAGCGAAAAACGCAGTTGGTATCCAAAACAACTGCGGGTACCGGTACCCGTACGATCGGTTTTATAAACACCTTTTTCAAGGATATGTCTGAGTAATTGCTGGTATTGTTCCATGCTGCAATTTACGTTGCGGGCAGCGGATGAAAGCAGGGGGCTTATTTAACTGGGGAGAAGCTGTGCATACCCGCTTTCCGGCGACGGATCTCCTTGCGGATCAGGGTACGCTCCCTGCCCGTTTGTCCGCTGACACTGCTGTTTTCCTGCGCCCGGCGCATCAGGTAGGGAATCACATCACGGATCGGGCCGAATGGCAGGTACTTGCTTACATTAAACCCTTCTTTGGCAAGGTTAAAAGTGATGTGATCACTCATGCCAAACAGTTGTGAAAAATGCACATGGGGATGATTATGCGGTAATCCCTTTTCATCCAGCAGGCGGGCAGCTAACAGGTTACTGCCTTCATTGTGCGAGGCTACAATCACGGAAATTTCTCCAAGATGATTCATGCAATAAGTAACCGCCTCATCATAGTCTTTGTCGGTGGATGCTTTGTCAGGTTGGATCGGACTTGGATAACCCCGCTGCAATGCGCGTTCCCGCTCTTTTTCCATATATGCTCCTCTCACCAGTTTAATCCCCAATACAAATCCCTGTTGCCGGGCAATTGCATGTGACATCCGCAGAAAATCCAGCCGGTCATGCCGGTACAACTGAATGGTATTATACACAATGGCCTGGTCCCGGTTAAAAATTTCCATCATCTCCATGGTGAGCCGGTCAACCGGATCCTGGATCCAGCTTTCTTCCGCATCAATAAGTACACCTATTTTTTTCTCTGCTGCCACTTCACAGATACTGTACATCCTTTCCCGTACCCGGTCCCATTCAGCCGATTCGGCCTCATGGTCATGAATACCGCTGCGCAGCCTCGGCGCCTCATTCAAGGTTTGCAGCAGTCCAAAGCGGGCAAGCCCGGTTACTTTAATACTGATAAACGGAATATTTTGCCTGGAAGCGGCATATTTGATCACCCGGATAAACTCCTCTGTTGCATGATCATAACTTTCCTCTCCTTCCTTTCCTTCTACACCATAATCCAAAATAACCTGTACGCCATATTTGCCCAGCGTCTCCCCCACCGCTGCCGTTTCTTCCAAGGTTTCACCGCCAACAAACTGCTTGAAAATTGTTTTGCGAATGAGCCCATGAACAGGCAACCCCGTTTTCATAATAAAGGGGGTAAGACGTGTTCCCACCTGCACAAACCAGGGGTACTCCATGGTTTTAAAAAGGAAAGCTGCCCCCCTTAACTCTTTATCAGATTTATAGGCAAAAGCATTTTCGGTATTGTCAAAGGAAATATTCATTACTAACGGGCGTTCGTCCTGCGAATATCGGAACAGGAACATGATTAAAAAAAGATTTAACGAAATCCTTATCTATTTAACAGTCAGCTTGGGAGGGTAAAACGCTGCATAGCCTCAGCCAGACACTTTATACCTACAAAATGCAGGGGCAAATGCCTGGAAAAACAGACATTCGCATATGCTTATCACCCGCACAGATATTTATCGCTACAGCATCCCGATGGTGCCCTTCACGATCGCAACCGGAACCATGCACTATGCCCAGAATCTGCTGATCCGCATGCACACAAGCGAAGGGCTTACGGGCGTTGGCGAGTGCTCGGCTTTCCCGATGATTGTAGGGGAAACCCAGGCTACCTGCTTTGAAATGGCCAAAGATTTCGCCGCCTGCTGGAAGAATAAATCCGCTACGGAAATGGAGGAAAGATTACAGGAACTCGACCTGCTGACAGCCCGCAATTATACCGCCAAAAGTGCCTTTGATATGGCACTGTATGATCTTGCAGCCCAATCAGCCGGTCAGCCTTTATACCGGTACCTTGGCGGAAAAAAGAAGCCCATCGAATCAGACCTGACCATCGGAATCGGCACCCCGGAAACAATGGCACAAACAGCCACAGCATTTGAAGCAAGAGGAGTGCGGATACTGAAAGTGAAACTGGGTAAAAACCCAACGGAGGATGTGGAACGGATCCGGCAAATACGTGCGGCCGTTTCTCCAGACATCAAAATACGCATAGATGCCAACCAGGGCTGGGAACCGGAGGAAGCGGCTTGGGCACTGTCAGCACTGGCCCGGTTTGATATTGAATGCTGTGAACAGCCCATGCGCACCTGGAATGATCATTTCCTGCCGGCACTCTGCCGGGAATCCCCGATCCCGGTAATGGCAGATGAATCTGTCTATACCCACCATGATGCAGAACGGCTGATCAGGAACCAGGCCTGTCATTCCATCAACATCAAACTGGCAAAAAGCGGTGGTATCCGGGAAGCCCTGCGCATTCATGAGATATGCGCCCGCCATCACATCCCCAATATGATGGGTGGCATGCTGGAAAGCCGAGTTGCCCTTACAGCCAAAGTACACCTGGCAACAGCGCTGGATAATATTCAATACTATGACCTCGATACCTGCCTGCTTGGTCACCTGGAAGACCCTGTAACCGGCGGAGTAACTTATCAAGGTATGCAATTGGAATTACCCGAAACACCCGGTATCGGTGCCGATGTGGATCCTGCCTACCTGGAAAAACTGGATCATACCTGCATTTAAACCCGGGCCAGTATCTTTGCATGAAATCGTCCGGGAAATAATGAATACCATGGATAAAATGGAAACGAAGAAAGCCAGCGAAAGTTTCGTGGTGATGAATGAACTGGTATTACCCAATGATACCAATACATTCGGTAACCTAATGGGTGGACGACTGATGTACTGGATGGATATTGCCGCAGGTATTGCTGCTGGCAGGCATTGTAACACCCCCAGTATGACTGCCTCCGTGGATAACCTCAGCTTCAAAAATCCGATAAAGCTTGGGAATGTTGTGCATATTGAAGCAAAAGTGAGCAGGGCCTTTAACACTTCCATGGAAATTCATATTCGCGTTTGGGGAGAAGACCTGCTGCACCAATACCGGTATGAAAGCAATGAAGCATTTTTCACTTTCGTGGCACTTGACCCCAATGGGAAACCCCGCATGGTTCCCCAACTCTTACCGGAAACAGAAGAGGAAAAGAAACTATTTGATGGAGCACTTCGCCGCAGGCAGCTCCGGCTTATTCTGGCAGGCAAAATGAAACCCGATGATGCCAGTGAACTGAAAGCCCTATTTTTTAAAGAAGAATAACCCGGATACCGCAATAAAATCCCCCGGCAAACCACTACTTTCCCAACACCTGCAGGATATGGTGCCTGCTCTGCATCATGTAACGCTCACTTTGTTCAATGGCATCCATTACCTGTTCGAGGATAGCTTCAATTGGCTGTGTGTAATCGATAACCAGGGGTTCTTTAAAGCGTATAGAAAGCCGGGAGCCTCGTTTTTTAAATCGCAGGCCGGTTTTTGTAAATGCCCGCCAGAACCCATTGATGACGACCGGTACCACAATGGGTTGATTTTGCCGGATAATATGGGCCGTACCCTATCTTC
>CAZAOR010000513.1:0-3134 GCA_964486805.1 uncultured Sediminibacterium sp.
AATGTACCGCGGATCATCGACCGGCTGGAAACGAAGAAACTCGTTAAACGGGCCACTTCGGCGATTGACAAACGGGAAACAGTGATCAGTCTTACCCAAAGCGGCATTGCAGTATTGGAAGCAACCACCGTGAACCTGAACAAGGTAGTGGATGCCACCCTGGCGATCGATGAAAAGGAAGCCAGCGCTTTGAACTGCCTGCTGGAAAAGGTAAGGTTTACTGAAGTATAAATTTTTTTTGAACAAATACGTGTATATACACGTAATAACAGGAGGAAAACATGCCAACCTTTTTACATAGAGCAAACAGCCGGGGCCATGCCAATTTCGGCTGGCTGAACAGCTACCATACTTTCAGCTTTGGCGAGTACCATCACCCGGAAAGGGTTCATTTTGGGGCATTGCGGGTATTGAACGATGACACCGTGGCGGGTGGCGGCGGATTTCCCAGGCATCCCCATGCCAATATGGAAATCGTATCCATTCCCCTATCCGGCGATTTGTTTCACCGCGACAGTACCGGCCGGGAAGCTGTGATCCGGCACAATGATGTACAGATCATGAGTGCGGGCAGTGGGATTGAACACAGTGAAATGAATGCCAGCAAGGAAGAAACGGTGAAGTTTCTCCAGATCTGGGTGTTTCCGAAAGAAAAGAATATCCAGCCGCGCTACGAGCAAAAAACCTTTCTGCCGGAGAACCGGGTTAACCAATTGCTGACTGTAGTGGCACCCGACGATGCCAACGCCTTATGGATCAACCAGGATGCCTGGTTCACCCTGGGTAATCTGTCGGAGGGCAGGGAGGCAGAATATACCCTGCACAAAACCGGCCAGGGAGTGTATGTTTTTGTGCTGGATGGCAATATGAATGTAAACGGGATCGAATTGTCGGCCCGCGATGGACTGGGTGTGCCCGACGCGGACGCATTAACTATCAAAGCAACCACCGCCACCAATTTTTTACTGATCGAAGTGCCGATGCATTTCTGAGGAGGATACCATGGATAAAGCAAGAACCATACAAACAATTTTATACGGCGAGCCGAAAGATATGGGCGGCATGCCTATCCGGCAGCCCTTTCCGGGTCCGGATGCAGAGAGGATAGATCCATTCCTGTTACTGCACCATGCCGATATAAAACTATCCCAACATATTGAAACCCGCCACGCAGGCGTGGGCCCGCATCCGCACCGGGGTTTTTCACCGGTCAGTTTCATTTTTCGCGGGGGTGTGCATCACCGCGACAGCCGGGGTAATGACCAGGTGATTTATGCCGGGGGCACCCAATGGATGAACGCGGGCATGGGGGTGATACACAGTGAGCGCCCGCCGGCAGATATCCATGAAATGGGGAGCCGCCAGGAACTGATCCAGCTTTGGGTGAACACACCGGCCAAACACAAAATGGATATCCCTGCTTATTTCCCGCTGACAGCGGAGCAAACGCCCGTCTGGGTTTCGGCAGATGGCCGGGTGCATATCCACGTGATTGCCGGTGAACTGAACGGTATCAAAGGGCCGATCAAACCCCTGTCACCGCTGAACACTTTCACGGGTGAGATGCAGCAGGGTGGCCGTTGCTTTATTCCCGTTCCGGAAAACCACCAGGCATTTATATATCTCTTATCCGGAACAGTTCTCAGCGATGGAAAAAAACTGGACGCGTTTCATGCAGCGGTGTACCGGCAGGATGGAGCAGGACTGGAACTGGAAGCATTGGAAGATACCCGGCTTTTTATCGGCACAGGCGAGCCTTTAAACGAAGAAGTAGCCGCACATGGTCCCTTTGTGATGAACAATGAAACCCAGATTCTGGAAGCTTTCCGGGATTACCAGATGGGCAAAATGGGCGTACTGATCGAAGACTGAAACAAACTATAAATTTTTTATCAACAACCTAAAACGAAAAAAAATGCCAACGTACAAAATTGATGCAGCACACAGTGAGATCATCTTCAAGGTAAAACACCTGATGATCACCAATGTAACCGGTAGTTTCAAATCCTTTGATGCCACCATGGAATCGGAAGCAGCCGACTTCAGCGATGCCAAAATCAGCTTTACGGCAGATGTGGACAGCATCTCCACCAACAATGAACAAAGGGATGGACACCTGAAGAGCGATGATTTCTTCAATGCGGAAAAATTCCCCCAGATCAGCTTTAGCTCAACCGGGATTCAGAAACTGAGCGAGAGTGCATACAAGCTGACAGGTAATCTTACCATCCGCGATATTACCAAACCGGTAGAATTGGCAGTGGAATATGGCGGTACCATGACTGATCCCTGGGGCCAGGTAAAAGCTGGTTTCGAGATCGATGGTAAGATCAACCGCAAAGAATTCGGTTTGTTGTGGAGTGCTACCACCGAAGCCGGCGGCATCGTGGTAAGTGACGAAGTGAAACTGCACCTCGCCGTTCAGATGGTGAAGCAGGGATAAGATGATATTTGGTCTTTGGGGGATGGTCTTTGGTGATAGAGGTGATAGCGTCAGGTAGTGAAATCCGGGAATCACCCGGGATCCATCCCCAAAGTTTTTTCAATGATTTAAGTAAATAAAAGCAAGTATGCATATAGAAATTATCTCCGGCAGTCCACGCAAAGACAGTGTGAGTAACCGGGTTGCCCGGTATTTGCAGGCGTATCTCACAAAACATACCAGCCACCAGGTGGGACTGATTGATGTGCGGGAATGGAACCTGCCCCTTTTGCAACAGGTTTTCCCGAGTGTGGATCAAACCCCGGCTGCTTACCGTCCCCTGGCGGAGCGGATGTTTGGGGCCGATGCTTTTATCCTGGTAACCCCGGAATACAATGGCAGTTATTCCCCGGCGATGCAGAATCTGCTGGACCATTTCCCGAAGCAGTCGCATAAGGCATTTGGAATTGTAACGGCTTCACCCGGCGCCATGGGCGGCATGCGGTCGAGCCAGCAATTATTGCTGTTGGTGCCTGCCCTGTTCGGTGTGGCATCTCCGCATTTGCTGGTTGTACCTTTTGTGGATAAGAAGTTTGATGCCGATGCCAACCTGGTAGATGCAGGATTCAGTAAAAATATCGAGGTGTTTGTGCGGGAGTTTCTCTGGCTGGCCACCTCCTTGCATCCGGAACCGGTATATAATTGATGGGTA
>CAZAOR010000514.1:0-8083 GCA_964486805.1 uncultured Sediminibacterium sp.
TGTTCGTAGGGCAGCATCTGCCAGTGACACCCCCCGCAAACCCCGAAATCACGGCAGAAGGGCATAACCCGGTGGGCAGACGGCTCCAGCAGGCTGGTCACAAATCCTTCTGCCCAGTCGGCTTTGTTTTTGGTAAGCTGAACATTCACACGGTCGCCGGGAATAGCGCCTTCAATAAAGATCACTTTACCATCCAGCTTCGCAAGTGCTTTCCCTTCGGCGGCATAATCTGTCACCAATAAATCTTCGAGTACGACTATCTTCTTTGCTTTTTTCACGGCTGCAAATGTAGGCAGGATCCCGGTTGGGAAGCGGGTAAATTGATCCCTGGCCAACGAAACAGGGCAAAACTACAGTGACTGGCAGTTGAAAATCGGGGAAAGGGTGAGATCACCCCATGTGTAAGTCTGGAAATCAGTTTCTTAAGTTCCCCAAAAGGGTGTTTGCAAGCATGTAGAGAACCGTATTTCGAGCATTTTGGGGCTGTTCTTGTAACACAGCGTTAAAAATACCGCTTCCAACCCTGTTTTTCAATGGTAGTCCTGCATTTTGTAAATTGCTTCATATTTGATCATTATGAAGCGTTTTGTACCGGTTCTTTTACTGTTCACTATCTCCGGAATGGCTCTGGCCCAGCAAAAAAATCAACCCGCAGCCAGGAAGCCTGTTGCCCGACCTGCCGATGCTGCCGGCAGGCATATTGCCATCAAACTAACCCCGCTCAAAAATTGTAAAATATATCTTGGGTCCTACTATGGTACCGGCATGGCCCTGATGGATTCCACCCAACTCAATGCCAACAGTGAAGGTGTTTTCAAGGGGCCAACCAAATTAACCGGGGGTATTTACTTCGTGGTATCCCCCGAGAAGACCATGCAGTTCGATCTGCTGATGGATAAGAACCAGCATTTCAGCATCATCGCCGACACCGCGGCCAAGGATAAAGCCGTCATCACCGGATCCCCGGAAAATGACCTCTACAAACAATACGCCCATTACATGGCGGATTTAGGCCCCAAATTGAATGCAGCAAAACAAGCCTACCAGGCAGCCAAAACCAAGGCGGATTCTGCCCATGCGCTTGCGGAAAGCCAGCAACTGACCCAAGCAATGGAAACCTACCGCAACAGCATCAGCGAAAAACACCCCAACTCCCTGTTGGCGGTTTTACTGAATACCATGAAAGTGCCTGCCACCCCAGCGATTCCGGTTATAAATGGCAAGCCCGACTCGAGCTATCCCTACCGCTATGTAAAAGAACATTACTGGGATGATGTATTGTTCAATGACGATCGCTTATTGCATACCCCCTTCTTTGAAAGAAAACTGGATGAATATTTCAAAAACATGGTATCCCCCGACCCGGACTCCATCATCAACGAAGTGAAATATATCCTGCTTTCTGCAAGGACCGGTAAGGAAATCTATCCCTACCTGCTTACCAAGTTCACCAACAAGTACATGAACCCTGAATACATGGGGCAGGACAAAGTGTTCATTTACATCTTTGAGAATTTCTATGCCAAAGGTGATACGGTTTTATTGAACCCGGCTTCACGGAAAACCGTTACGGAAAGGGCTTATAGCCTGATGGCCAACCAGCTTGGCCAGCCGGCGCCCGAGATCACGCTGACGGATACCACGGGGCAGCAGGTATCCCTGTATTCGCTGAGCGCCCCTTTTACATTTATCGTTTTCTGGGATCCCAACTGCGGGCATTGCAAGGAAGAAGTGCCGCGCGTGGATTCCATCTATCAAGCGAAATGGAAAAAAGAAGGGGTCCAGGTTTTTTCCGTCAACATATACGACAATGCCATTCCCGAGTGGAAAAAGTTCATGCATGAAAAGCATCTGTCACCTGACTGGATTGAAGTATACGAGACCCGGGAACAACGTGAAAACGGGCAGCGACAGGGCAAGATCAATTACCGGCAGTTATATGATATTTATAAAACCCCAACGATGTACCTGCTGGATAAAGACCGGCGCATTATTGCCAAACAACTGAGCGTTCAGCAATTTGATGATATCATTTCGGCCAAATTGAAGAACAGTAAACCATAAGCGCTTTCATTGGCATTGATTAATTAGGAGACTGTATCAAAAACCAGGTGTATTTACCTATACCAGCGCTTTTACCACATTATGTATTATGCGGGGTTTGCCCAGGGTATAATAGTGCAATACCGGGGCACCTGCTGCTTTCAGTTCGCGGCTCTGCTGGATCAGCCATTCTGTTCCAACCTGCTCGCAGGCTTCTTCGGTTTTGCACTGCAGGATGGCTTTGGAAAGATCCGTCGGAATGTCTACATGAAATATACGCGGCAAAACAGATAACTGTTTCTGACTGGTAATGGGTTTCAGGCCCGGTATAATTGGCACTTCAATCCCCATATTCCGGCACGCAGTCACGAATGCAAAGAATTTACTGTTGTCGAAAAACATCTGCGTCATGATATATTCCGCACCGGCATCCACTTTGGCTTTGAGTCTTTGCAGGTCAATCTCCAGATTGGGGGCTTCAAAATGTTTTTCGGGGTAGCCGGCCACCCCCATGCAGAAATCTGTTTTACCGCCATTCTTGATCTCTTCATCCAGGTAAATGCCCTTATTGAGATTGGCCACCTGGTCCAGCAGTTCAATCGCATAATGGTTACCGCCTGTTTCGGGAGTAAAAGCTGCTTCGTTTTTGGCGGCGTCACCCCGCAATACCAGTACATTGTGAATGCCGAGGAAATCAAGGTCGATCAGGGCATCTTCTGTTTCCCGGCGGGTGAAGCCTCCGCAGATGATATGCGGTACGGCATCAACCTGGTAATGGTTCATGATAGCCGCACAAATACCAACTGTTCCCGGGCGTTTGCGTACATCTACTTTCTCAAAATTGCCATCTTTCTTTTTACGGAAAGTAGATTCACTCCGGTGATAAGTCACATTGATCCAGGATGGTTTGAACTCCATCAACGGATCCAGGTGATCATATAATGATTGAATGGTTTTACCTTTTAAAGGTGGCAGCACTTCAAAAGATACGAGGGTATCTTTTGCCTGGCGGATATGTTCGGTGATTTTCATGCGAAACGGCGTATTCAAAATTGCTGCAATATACGGTATGCATTGGTTATAACCGATAAGGAGCAGAATCCTAAAGTATCGCGAAGAAACGCCGGAAGGTCATTTCGGCTTCTGCTTACCGGTAACTTAGCAGCTTACAGTCAAAAAACTGGGCGACCAGCAGATAAGCGGATTCCTGAAACTGAAATACGATAACCCCTAACTTTGATTAAATTTTCAGCTTGAGTCTTACCATACATACCCGCGAACTGGTTAAGAGTTACAAAGGCCGTACTGTCGTTAAACAGGTATCGGTTAATGTAAGCCAGGGGGAGATTGTAGGGTTGCTGGGCCCCAATGGTGCCGGTAAAACTACCACTTTCTATATGGTCGTGGGGCTGATAAAGCCGGATGAGGGCAGGGTTTTTTTAGATGACCAGGATATTACCAAACTGCCGATGTACAAACGGGCGCAGATGGGTATTGGTTACCTGCCCCAGGAAGCCAGTGTTTTCCGTAAACTGAGTGTGGAAAACAATATCATGGCCGTGCTGGAAATGACCCGGCTCACTGCCGGGGAGCGGCAACGGAAACTGGAGGTATTACTGGATGAATTCAACCTGCACCATGTTCGCCACAATAACGGCGACAGCCTGAGCGGTGGCGAGCGCAGGCGTACCGAGATCGCCCGTGCCCTGGCTGTAGATCCGCGTTTTATCCTCTTGGATGAGCCCTTTGCCGGCGTAGACCCGATTGCGGTGGAAGACATTCATAGTGTGGTAGCCCGGCTGAAATACAAAAATATCGGTATCCTCATCACCGATCACAATGTCAATGAAACGCTTTCGATCTGCGACCGTGCCTACCTGCTGATAGAAGGCAGCATTTTCAAACACGGAACTGCCGAGGAATTGGCGGATGATCCGCAGGTGCGGCGCCTCTACCTGGGCACCAATTTTGAACTCCGCCGGAAAGACTGGATCATTGAAATGGGCAGGGACCAGCAGGAAGCAGCCAGCCAGGAATAATTATCCCCCAAACAGGGTAATATCGGCTGCTTTTCTTATTTTGCTCTTGACCCCATATGAAACTCCTCAGCCCTGCTATATCCCGCCTGGCCAGATTGCGTCACTGGCGTATTGAACAGTGGAGGGATCATCCCATTGAAGCCCAGCGGGAAACCTTGCAGAACCTGGTTACCCACGGACAATACACGGAATTCGGTCGCCGCTATGAAATGCGGGAACTGTTCAATATCCGCAAATTCAAGGAGCGGATACCCATTCATGAATATAATGACCTCAAACCCTATATCGAGCGTTTAATGCGCGGCGAGGAAAATCTGCTCTGGAATACACCGGTGAATTGGTTTGCCAAAAGCAGCGGCACGACCAGTGATAAAAGCAAATTCATTCCGATCACACAGGAAAGCCTCGAAGACTGTCATTACCAGGCAGCGAAAGATGTCCTCACACTTTATTACCAGTTTAATACGGAAAGTGACCTTTTAACAGGAAAAGGTCTGGTGATCGGCGGCAGTCACCAGATCAGCAAAATCAATGAAGCGGTTCAGTATGGCGACCTGAGCGCCGTACTGCTTCAGAATACTCCGGTATGGGCCAACTGGATCCGCACACCAGAACTATCCATTGCTTTGATGGATGAATGGGAGGGTAAAATCGAGCGGCTTGCGCAATCCACGATCCAGGAAGATGTCACTTCCATCTCGGGTGTCCCTACCTGGACGTTAATTTTAATCAAACGCATCCTGGAGATAACGGGTAAATCTACCTTGAAAGAAGTATGGCCACACCTGGAATTGTATATCCATGGCGGCGTATCCTTCTTACCTTATCGCAACCAGTTTGAAACACTGATCGGCGGCAATTGCCGGTATTTGGAGATGTACAATGCCAGTGAGGGCTTTTTTGCCGCACAGGATAACCCTGGTGAAGACGGTATGCTGCTGTTCCTGGACCATAGTATTTTTTATGAGTTCATGCCGGTAGAAGAATATGGCAGCGCTAATCCCCGTACCATTGGATTGCAGGAAGTGGAAACCGGCAGAAATTATGCATTGGTGATCAGCACCAATGGCGGTTTATGGCGTTACCTGGTGGGAGATACGGTTCAGTTCACATCCCTGGCCCCTTACCGCATCCGTGTCAGCGGCCGCCTCAAGCAATATATCAATGCTTTTGGCGAAGAAGTGATCTCTGATAATGCTGAGCAGGCAATTGCTATTGCCAGCCAGAAAACCGGCTTAACAGTTGTTGATTATACTGCTGCACCCGTGTATCTCTGCGACAAGCAGAAAGGCGCACATGAATGGCTGATAGAATTTGAGCAGTCGCCCGATACCACGGAACCCTTCGCGTATGAACTGGATTGTGCCCTGAAATCCCTGAACAGTGACTATGAAGCGAAACGCTACCGCGATATGGCGCTTACCCTGCCCAAAGTACATGCCCTGCGCAGAGGTACCTTCCATGACTGGCTGAAAAGCAAGGGCAAGTTAGGCGGTCAGCATAAAGTGCCGCGTTTATGCAATGACCGCAGGTACCTGGATGAAATCATACCCTTTGCCATCAATCCCGGCGCATGAGCGAAAACGAATCCACGATCCGGAAGGAGTTTGAACTGGAGAGAATGATCCTCTTCAGTGATGCGGTATTTGCCATTGCTATTACCCTTTTGGCCATTGATATCCGCTTCCCGGAGTTACCGTCCGATATGCGTCTGGCGAATCTGGGGGTGCTGTTTCACCCAACAATCGTTGCTTTCGGCGCTTTCCTGATCAGTTTCTTTTTTGTGGGTATGTCCTGGGCCAAACATCTGCGGATGTTCCGATACCTGAAGGATTATAACAATACCCTGATCGTTCTGAACCTGTTCAGCCTTGTAACGATCGTTACTTTCCCTTTTGCCGCTACCGCAGTGACACATATGCGCCCGAGTTTCATGTTCCCCCTGTTATTATACCTCGCTAATCTCACACTCAACAGTGTGTCCGGATTTCTGATAGCCTATTATGTATTCCGGAAAAATACATCACTGATACATCCCGGGCACGAAGCAGAGAAGAAATACATCTATTACCAAAATCTTGGTTCCGCCGCTGCCTTATTGATTGGGTTTACAATTGTACTCACGGTATCCCTGATCACGAACTTCAGCAGCGAGGCGGTCAATACGAGTTTTTATTGTTTCATCATCCTGATCATTGGTTTAAGGAAATGGTTACGCAAATACAAGCCTCCTAAAAAAGCTACCGTGTAGGCGCTCTTACCGTATTTCTTTATTTTTGCCCTTCTCAAAAACAGCCTATGAAACTTCTTGCAGGAAAAACTTCCCTCGTAACCGGAGCCGCCCGTGGTATTGGGGCTGCTATTGCACGCACCCTTGCAGAACAGGGCAGTAACGTGGCATTTACCTTTGTAAGTGAAAGCAGCCGTGAAAAAGCAGAAACCCTGGAAACGGAGTTGAAGGCGCTGGGTGTACAGGCAAAAGCCTATCGCAGCAATGCGGCCAATTGGGAAGAATCTGAGCAATTGGTGACTGATATGCTGCAGGTATTCGGGAAAATTGATGTATGCGTAAACAATGCAGGCATATCCAAAGACAACCTGCTTATGCGGGTAACCCCGGAACAATGGGATGAAGTAATAGATACCAATCTGAAGAGCGTATTCAATATGACCAAGCAAGTCATCCGTCCCATGATGAAGGCCCGCAGCGGCAGCATCATCAATATGAGCTCCATTGTTGGTGTGCGCGGCAATGCTGGTCAAACCAGTTATGCTGCCAGTAAAGCCGGTATCCTTGGCTTTACGAAATCTGTTGCATTGGAATTAGGCAGCCGGAATATCCGGTGTAATGCAATCGCACCAGGATTTGTTGAAACAGATATGACCCATTACCTAAAAGATGGTGACGGCGCTGCCGAGTTCCTGAAGAAAATCCCCCTGGGCCGGTTTGGTAAGACCGAAGAGATTGCGCAGACCACTCTTTTCCTGGCCAGTGACCTCAGTTCCTATATTACCGGACAGGTGATCAGTGTTTGCGGCGGACTGAATATTTAACCTCTTTTTCTGCTCACAGAAAAAAACAGTTACACAGGATTGCGTACCTTTGCGTCTGCATGCGTAAGAAGCGTTATACCTTATTCCTCCTGCTGGTGATGGCCATCCAGATGTTGCCCGTGCAGCAGATAGGACGTGCTCTTTTTGGTAATGTATTTACCGAAGAAATACCGCATGGGATGGATTGGGAAAAGGATATGACTGCAAAAAAAGATATCCGGTATGCACACGATTTCGACTGGGATCTCCTCTCACCTGCAACCTTGGTGCTAAAGCATATTCTCAATCCTTTACATACCCAAAATATTCCCCAGCATCCTGCTGTGGATATCCATGTACCCCCTCCGAACTGCTGACATTTTCAACGGATTTGAAATTCATTCATTGCTAAATTGTCAGGTTTTTCATGAAAAAATATATCATGCAGGCAGGTAATGACCTGTCTGCTTCCATCGTAGTGGTGCTGGTGGCCTTGCCCCTGTGCCTGGGCATCGCTTTGGCTTCCGGTGCCCCCCTGTTCGCAGGCATTATTGCCGGTGTAGTTGGCGGTATTGTGATAGGTCTGTTCAGCGGATCCCAGTTAAGTGTCAGTGGCCCCGCTGCAGGTCTTACCGTCATTGTAGCAACCGCTATCGGGAAACTACCCGTTTATGAAGCTTTTCTGCTATCGGTGATGCTGGCTGGTTTGCTCCAGCTATTGCTGGGTTTCCTGCGGGCAGGAGTGATCGGTGATTATATCCCGAATGCCGTCATCAAAGGAATGCTGGCAGCTATCGGCTGTATCCTGATCCTGAAACAGTTTCCGCATCTGGTGGGTTATGACGCAGATTATGAAGGTGATCAAACCTTTCTGCAATCCGATCGACATAATACTTTCAGCGGGATCTTCAAGGCTTTCCGGTTCATCACGCCTGCAGCTGCCATTATCGGTATCGCTTCCATCCTGT
>CAZAOR010000515.1:0-4619 GCA_964486805.1 uncultured Sediminibacterium sp.
AGATAATAACTAATTAATTAGTTTTACTTTTCAACAGAATTATACCAAAAAACTGTTTATGCGTATCACAGGCCTACTGACTTGTTTGTTGATCAGCACGATCTTGCATGCCCAAAACGGAAGCATCCAGGGTAAAGTCACAGACTCGTCAGGAAAAAAACCTTTGCCGCTTACTACGCTGACGGTTTTCCGTGCCGGGGATACCAGTATTATTACCTATCGTTTGTCTACTGAAACCGGGACTTTCAAAATCCCGGGCCTTCCCTTGCATATGCCCCTGCGTTTATTGGCTACTTTTTCGGGCTATGAAGTAATCCGGAAAGAATTTCAGCTGGATGAAAAAGAATCCAGCCTGGATATGGGAACATTAAAATTAAAGCCCAGCGCAAAAGAACTGGATGAAGTGATTGTGACATCGGAAAGGCCACCGGTGGTGATTAAAAAAGATACAATTGAATTCAATGCCAGCGCCTTTAAAACATTGCCGACTGCCTTATTGGAAGATCTTTTGAAAAAGCTGCCCGGGGTACAGGTGGATGATGATGGGAATATTACTGTTAACGGTCAACCGGTTAACCGGATACTGGTAGATGGGAAACGGTTCTTCGGTGATGATCCTAAAATGGCAACACGCAACCTGCCCAGTAACCTCGTTGATAAAATACAGGTAACGGATGATAAGGACCAGATCGCCGAGAACAATGATGGCGATATGAGCAAGATCGGCAAAGTAATCAACCTCACGTTGAAAAAGAGTATCAAGAAAGCTTTATTCGGAAAAGTGTTTGCGGGAGGCGGTACAGACAGCCGCTATGAAGCAGGCGCCATCATCAATACTTTCCGGGATACTTTGCAAACCAGCCTGCTGGCTTTCAGTAATAATGTGAACCGGGCAGGTTTCAGCTTCCAGGATGTAACGCAGTTGGGTGGCTTCAACCGGAGCGGTTTTAACTCTATCAGTATTTATGGGGGTAATGGCAGGTCCGGCCTTGCCGTGAATGGCATTTCCTTCGGTGGAACCAACAGCGGCCTAAATACCAGCAGCGGTGCGGGAATCAATATTAACCATACCCCGTCCAAAAACCTTTCTTTCTACGGGCAATATTTTTATGGAAAAAACCATGGCGACCTGGAATCTTCCGGTCAGACCCAGCGTTTTTTTGGGGATACCGTATTGAATAATATCTATTCATCCAACAGCTTATCTGATAATTACTCCCAAACGATCAATCTCGGCGGGAACTGGCGGGCTGATTCACTTACCAACCTCACATTCAGCGGAAGTGTGAACCTGGCCAAAACCACCAGTAATAGTCCTTCTGTCGGTACAACAGACAATAATAAGTTAGGTCAGGTGAGCAGTAATAATTCCAATGCATTGAGCGATGGCATCAATAATTCGTTCAATTATACTATCAATTTTACAAAGCGCGCCAGGCATAACAGGGGCCGGACATTTTCTGTTTATCATTCTTTCAGCCATAATAATAATCCGGTAGACAATATTTCCGAAGGCACCTATTATTATTATTACCCGGCCATCAGTCAGCAATTACTGCAACAGTTACGCAATACCAACAGCCCATCCACCAGCGCGAACCTGTATCTCAATTTTTCAAATCCCTTGTCTAAAAAAATAACTTTACGATGGAATGAGCGTTTTGAATATAATAACCAGTCACAGCTGGTATCAACTTTCACGAAATCGGCCGGAGGTGCAGTTTATGATAGTCTGCTTGCACAATTGAGCAATGAATTGCGCAGGGAACAGTCACGCATCTCCCATGTAATTACGCTGAACTACCAACTTACTCCAAAAATCACGTTTAACCTTGGGGCCACCATGCTACAGCAATGGATTCATAACCGCTTCCAAAAAGGAGCATCGAATGATCAACAGTATAACAACCTCTTGCTCAACACGGGTATTTACTGGAATCGCCTCAACTTTAATATATCCCAGAATGTTTCTGCTCCTTCGGTGAACTATCTGAACCCGGTTGTCAATAATTCCAATCCATTGAATATTATTTATGGAGATCCGAATCTTCGGCCTGCCAAAGCAACCAATTTTTCGATTAATGGATTTATTCCGAATATTAAAACCAGCATGAATTATTTTGTATATGCCAATATCAGTTCTACTAATGATGCAGTGATACAGGCAATCGATGTAAACAGCAATGGGGTACAAACCAACCGGCCGGTGAATGTTGACGGTGTTACAAGCGGGTACTTTAGTTTTCGGGTCAATAAGCAGTTTAAGAAAAATCCTAAATTCATTTTCTCAAGCGACATTGGCATTTATGGAAATGTCAATAAGAGCCCGCTTTTGTTCAATGGTATAAGAAGTGCCTATAAATCCCTTTCTGCTTCTCCCTCCTTGCGCCTTGGCTTTAACTGGCATGATGCCGTTGAAATCAATCCTTCTTTCAGTCTCAATTTCCAGAAAGCGCGATACACGGATAAAACATTTACTAATACCGATTATGTTGGCCAAACGATCCAGAGTGAATTCATTGTTCGCCAGCCCAGGAAACTAGTATTGGAAACCAGCCTGGCCTATAACTATATCAGTAATCTAGCACCGGGCTTACCTAAATCCAATCTATACTGGAATGCGGCACTTACCCTGCTGATGTTTAAAGAAGACAAGGGCCAGCTAAAGCTCGCTGTTTATGACATCCTGAACCGGAATAACAATGTCAACCGATATATCAATGGAAATGCGATTTACGATTCGCGGACCAATGTGCTGCAGCGGTATTTTATGTTGACATACAGTTATAATATTCGTTCGATGGCGGGCCAAAAAAGCAAAGTGGGGGGTAAACAAAGTATCTTTTTCTTCTGATCTAAAATTTTTCCATCACGCCAAGGCCAAAAAGGGCAAAGTCGTATTTTACAGGATCCAGCGGATCCAGCCTGCGCAGGGTTTCTGTTAATTCCAGCGCCGCCAGCCAGTCGATCTGTTTTCTTTGCAGGAGATTGAATCGTTTTGCTACCCGGGTTACATGCACATCAACCGGACAAATGAGGTGCGCAGGGCTGACTTTCTTCCAGATGCCAAAATCCACGCCCTTCCTATCGTTGCGTACCATCCATCGTAAGTACATATTCAGGCGCTTACAGGTAGATCCTTTTTCAGGACTGGCAATATGTTTTCGGGTTCTTTGCGGGGCATCGGCCAGGGAAAAGAAATACCGATTGAAATGATTAAGCCCCTTTTCTACGACGGATTGCTCATTTTTTTTTATGGACCCCGGAAAAAAAGCAGTTTCCAGACTTGCCGATGATTGATAGTGCTGTTGTAAAAATCTGATGCAGTATAATAAGTCTGTGATTTGGAATGTGCGGTGTTTGAAATGCAGGAGTAATTTCAAATCATTGGGCGAATGATTTTTGCAGAATGCATAAGGTTGATTGTCCATCAACTGCATCAATTCCCGGGCTTTGGCAATGATGGTTTTCCGGTTTCCCCAGGCAAATAAGGCAGCAAAAAAACCGGCTATTTCCTGGTCGGCCTTGGTTGTGAAAAGATGGGGAATACAAACCGGGTCATGCTGGATGAAGGATGGATGATTGTATAGCGCTACCTTTTCATCGAGAAAGGAATGGAGGGTGGTTTCAGCTATCATGTGGTATAAGCATTTGGATGACGGCTGTTTTTGCCCGCTGATTTTTACTGATTACCAGCGACACCGGAATAAGCAGGATTAAAAAAAAGATATAGAGCGTCAATTCGGGAAAATGATTGGATCCGGGTTTGGTGACGAGGATATTATGCGATAGCTGGTACACCATGTTGCCGGACCAGTGAAGCCCTACCGTTATCCAGAGATTGCCACTTCTAACGAGTGCTATCATCAGGAACAGGCCGATGATAAACAGGTAAGTCCAGATAGTGATTCCCTCATGTAGCCGGAATATATGGTTGAGTACATATACAAAAGCCGATAATACCACGAGTCCGGCAGAAGGTATGGTATCTTTTAAAAATCGGTACAGGTAGCTGCGGGTCAGTATATCCTCGGCTACCGATGCAAGGAAAGTACCGAACCCGAAGAGCAGGACCTGCGGCAAAAGCACTGAAACCGCGGGAACCAATACCAGGCTTTCGATATTCAGCAAGAGGCAAGCGATAAAAAAGCTGCCATACACCAGGGTTCCTGCCATGAACCCACGGCCTAATTGACTGAATGTTTTCCTGTTGAAAGGCAGGCCCCAGGCTGCCAGCCCTTTTTCCAACCGCAACCAGCGGGCAATTGCCCAGGCAAGGACCAGGAAGCCCAGCAACAACAGCAAAAAGGAATGGGTATCCTGATACCGAAGCATGCGGTAGTCTGCAAGATGATAGCAGCAAAACAAACCGAAAAAGCCGGTTATTATTTTGATGAGTTTCATGTGAAAAGCAATACCGGAAAATAGTTTGCCTGTTTAGCCGATAGCCTGTGCAAGATCTTCCATCAGGTCATCGGCATCTTCAATGCCAACGCTCAAACGGATAAGGCTGTCGGTCAGACCGTTTTTGATGCGTTCTTCTCTTGGAATGGAAGCGTGCGTCATGGATGCCGGGTGATTGATAAGTGATTCAACACCGCCGAGGCTTTCTGCCAAGG
>CAZAOR010000516.1:0-2589 GCA_964486805.1 uncultured Sediminibacterium sp.
TAATAGATTGCAGGGTTTTTGTTGCATAGTAATATTCTGTATTTCATCATACATGCCCTTTTTCCTCATTGCCCCAATAAATTGTATTTTGCGCCCGGTTGACGCCCGGAGTAAGGGACGTACAAGAGAGTGACACAACGGAAGCTGATCTGTGCGATGCAGCCCGTAACCAAAAAAATGCCTATGGCCAAACATACTGATCTGCGGAGAGAACAGGCCCTGGAATACCATGCCAATGGTCGACCTGGTAAGATTGAAGTAGTGCCCACCAAAGAGGCAAAGACCCAGCGTGACCTCTCGCTCGCCTATAGCCCCGGTGTGGCGGAACCCTGCAAGGAAATCGCTGCTAATAAAGAAGAAGTATATAAATACACCGCCAAAGGCAACCTGGTGGCGGTAATCAGTAACGGAACCGCTGTACTGGGCCTGGGCGATATTGGCCCCGAAGCCGGCAAACCCGTCATGGAAGGGAAGGGCGTATTGTTCAAGATTTTTGCCGACATTGATGTATTCGATATTGAGATCAATGAAAAGGACCCTGAGAAATTTGTACAGATCGTACAATCGCTGGAGCCGACATTCGGCGGGATCAACCTGGAAGATATAAAAGCGCCGGAATGCTTTTATATTGAACAGGAGTTGCGTAGCCGCATGAATATCCCGGTCATGCATGACGACCAGCATGGGACTGCGATCATCAGCAGCGCCGCCCTGTTAAACGCGTTGGAATTACAGAAGAAAAAGATTGAAAAAGTTCGTTTTGTCGTGAATGGTGCCGGCGCCGCTGCCATGGCCTGTATCCAGTTGTATGTGGCGTTGGGTGCGCGTTACGAAAATTTTATCCTGTTCGACAAAGATGGCGTTCTGCATACCGGCCGGGAAGACCTGGGCCCGATACGGTCACTTTTTGCCGTGAAGAAAAGTGATTGGAACCTGGAAAAAGCAATGAAAGATGCGGATGTTTTCCTGGGGCTGAGTGTAGGGAATGTGGTTACGGAGGATATGATCCGCAGCATGGCGCGCAACCCCATTGTATTCGCGATGGCGAATCCTGATCCGGAGATCAGTTATGAAGCGGCAACAGCCGTACGCAAGGATATCATCATGGCTACCGGCCGGACCGATTATCCGAACCAGGTAAATAATGTTCTGGGATTTCCTTATATCTTTCGCGGGGCGCTGGATGTTCGTGCGAGGCAGATCAATGAGGCTATGAAATTAGCGGCGGTCAGGGCCCTAGCTGAATTAGCCAAACTGCCGGTGCCGGATATCGTGAACATGGCGTACAATCAGCAAAACATGCATTTCGGCCCGGAATACATTATTCCCAAGCCCCTGGATCCGAGGCTGCTTTCAACCGTAGCGCCCGCGGTTGCCAGGGCTGCCGTGGAAAGCGGCGTTGCGCAAAAGCAGATCCTGAACTGGGAAAGCTATCAACTGGAATTGAACAAAAGACTGGGACTGGATAACCAATTGATCCGGGTGATCGGTAATAAAGCCCGCCGTGATCCGAAGCGCCTGGTTTTTGCGGAAGCCGATAACCTGAAAATACTGAAGGCAGCCAGCATCCTGTATGATGATGGTATCGCCTATCCTATCCTTCTGGGCGATCCGCCAAGGATCCGTAAAATCGCAGAAGACAATAACATTGATATCACAGACCTGCCCATTATTGATCCGCGCAGCGATGAGATGGAGCAGAAAAGAGAGTTTTATGCAGAACTCTTCTTTAAAAAACGTCACCGGAAAGGCATCAATAAATATGAAAGCCTGAAGATGATGAAGGACCGGAACCATTTTGGCTGTATGATGGTAGAAACAGGCGATGCTGATGCCATGGTATCCGGGTTAACCAAAAATTATGCAGAAGCCATTCGCCCGGCCCTGCATATTATCGGCACAGAAGAAGGGGTGAAGAAGATTGCAGGCATGTACCTGTTGCTGACAAAGAAAGGGCCGCTATTCCTGGCGGATACCACTGTGAATTTCAATCCTACCGCCGAAGAACTGGCAGATATTACCATGATGGTGGCCAAGGAAGTACGCAATTTCAATCTCACGCCGCGTATTGCCATGCTGAGTTATAGCAATTTCGGCAGCAGTGATTCGCCGGAGGCAAAAATTGTTGCAGAAGCCACCCGGTTACTGAAACAACGGAATCCCTCGCTGATTGTGGATGGTGAAATGCAGGGCAGTATGGCCTTTAATAAAGAAATATTGCGGGACAATTATCCCTTCAGTGAACTGGTGGATGAGGATGTGAACGTCCTGATCTTCCCGAATCTGACGGCCGGTAATGTGACTTATAACCTCTTGAAAGAAGTAGGCGGTGCAGATGCGATAGGCCCGATCCTGCTGGGCTTAAAAAAGCCGGTGCACATCCTGCAACTGGGCAGTACGGTGCGGAGTATTGTAAATATGGCGCTGGTAGCAGTGGTGGATGCCCAGATGAAGTGCAGGCTGAATACCGATGAAATGGTACAGAAGAGTCATTGGTGGAAAAGATTAAAAAAAAGAAAGAGCCGTTAAAACGGTGATAGCTGCTTAATTTCGGGATATGTCGTTTTTTACACATTTCGGCGCCTACCT
>CAZAOR010000517.1:0-3181 GCA_964486805.1 uncultured Sediminibacterium sp.
AGAAAATGCCGTAAAAGGCGCCGCCAACCGGAAGGAAGGAGAGGCATTTCTTACCAATAATGCCAAACGCCCCGGTGTGATAACCCTGCCGAGCGGCCTGCAGTATGAAGTGCTGAAAGCCGGAACGGATAATACCAAGCCCACCCTCAATAGTAAGGTGACCTGCCATTATACGGGCACCCTGATCAATGGCTACAAATTCGACAGCTCGGTGGATCGCGGGGCTCCCGCAACTTTTCAGCTATCCAATGTGATCAGAGGCTGGCAGGAAGCCCTGCAACTGATGACAGTCGGCAGTAAATGGAAAATCTATGTACCCGCCGATCTGGGCTATGGCGATAATGCCCCACCCAATATTGGTCCGGGAGCAGTATTGATATTTGAAGTGGAATTATTAGGGGTAGCTAATTAGTGTTTTGTCTTTGATAGCCGATGTTAATACTGCTTTTGAATGAAAGAAGCTGACCAATGACGCCCCATCAAAGACTTAGACCAACAGGCAAATACCACTTTAACCTTCATTAACCTTTTCGCAAAGTTGATTAACCCGCTTTCCATGCGCGTCGGGGTAGTTTTGCCGAAACTTCCATCGCATGCTCCGGAAATTTTCGCTGGTTTTTATCTTACTGCTGCCCCTCTTGGGTCTTTCCCAAAAAAAAGCAACCCTGAAAGGGATGGTTTATGATACCGCCTTACACAAGGGTTTGGCTTATGCCACCGTATCGGTATTAAATGCACAGGATTCTACCCTGGTTAGTTTCACCCGAGCCGACTCAACCGGCAATTTTCGGCTCCCTTATCTCGATAAAGGCAAATTCCTCGTATCAGCATCCTATGTAGGTTATGTACCAGTCTGGAAAACCATCAGGATTCAAAAAGAAGGAGAGACCATTGATTTTGGCCGGATTGAAATGACCGACCTGCTTAGTATGGGCAATGTGACTGTTACCGCCCGTCGTGCACCGGTAACCATCAATAACGACACCGTAGAATTCAATACCGAGAATTTTAAAACACAACCCAATGCGGTTGTGGAAGACCTGCTAAAGAAACTGCCCGGGGTGACGGTGGATAATGATGGAACCGTTCGCGTAAACGGCCAGAAAATCAATAAAGTGTTCGTGAACGGGAAAGAGTTCTTTACCGGTGATCCCAAAATGGCCACCCGCAACCTGGATGCCGATGCAGTGGACAAAGTACAGGTTTTCGATAAAAAGTCAGACCAGGCGGAGTTTACCGGCGTAGATGACGGCCAAAGCCAGAAAGCCATCAATCTGAAACTGAAAAAAGACAGGAACCATGCAATTTTTGGAAAAGCAACAGCCGGCGGGGGCACCAACGAACGCTACGATGGTCAAACCAACCTGAATAAATTCAATGGTGACCAGCAATTTTCGTTTATCGGCATGGCCAATAATACCAACCGGCAGGGCTTCTCCAGTGCAGATTATCTCAATTTCACCGGAGAGTTATCGCGCGGCATGCGCAATAGCGGCGGCATCTCTATCCAGATCGGTGGCGGGGGCAATGATCTGGGGCTTCCCGTTACCGGTTTCGGACCCGGGCAGCAGGGTGTAGCCAAAACACTGGCAGCCGGACTGAATTATAATGATACCTGGAATAAGAAAACAGACGTCAATATGAGTGCGATGGGAAATGATATCAATCTGCAAACCAACAAAAGCATTGCCCGGCAAAATATTCTGCCAGGCAATGAATTCAACTATTATTCTGACAATGCCGATAACAAACACACCCGACAGGAACGATTCAATATGACCCTTGACAGTAAACTGGACAGCAGCACTTCTCTCCGATTTACACCCCAATTAGGGTTGCAACAGGGAGATACCCGCTCTGCAAGCTCGTACTACTCAATTAACAGCCAGGGGGCCATGCTGAACGAAGGAACCTCAACGGGTATTGCACACAACGATGCATTGAACTTCAATGGAAATATGCTCTTTCGGAAGCGTTTTGCCAAAAAAGGCCGAACCTTGTCCAGCACGCTCAGCATGGCCTACAATAACAGTACACAAAATGGTTCGCAATTGACACATAACCGATATTATGTATCGGCAAACGGAACTCCTTACCCCGTTCCGTTTGATTCCGTATTGAACCAGCAAAACAACCTGGAATCTGTAAGCCGAAGCCTGGGCGGAAATATTATCTATACTGAACCGGTTGGTAAACGTGCTTTGTTGGAGTTTTCCGGTTTTTACAATCTCAGCACCGGCACCAGTAAAAAAACAACCTATGATTTCGGCTCGTCCAGTGGTAAGTACGACCAACTGAACCTGTTTCAAAGCAATGATTTTAAAAACGAATACCAGTATGGCGGCGGCAGTTTACATTTCCGTTCCAATCTGCGAAAAATAAGCCTGACAGCCGGTGCCTCCTTACAAACGGCTTCCCTGGTGAGTACAAACAATACCAGTAATAACCGAATCGAGCAATCTTTTACAGACTGGCTGCCAGATTTTATGCTGCAATATAAAATGAACAGCAGCCGTACCCTCACATTCAATATCAGTACCAGCACACAGCAGCCAAGCACCGCGCAGTTACAGCCCGTGTTGAATGTTTCAGACCCCTTGAATATCACAACTGGTAATCCCAACCTGAAACGGAGCTATAACAGCAGCATAAGCCTGAATTATTTTTCAGCCAACATGTTTACGCAACAAAACTTTTTTGCTTTTCTTTCTGCCAGCAGCACCAGTAATGCCATTGTGAATGCAGATCTCGTGACAGCCAATGGCGGACGTACCAGTATGCCGGTTAATGCAAACGGCATCTATCAGCTATTCGGTACCGTTAATAAAGGATTTACTTTTCGCAAACTCAATTCCCGCATCGATCTGGGCATTTCTGCCAATATGAGCCATAACCTGAGTTTTGTCAATGCGCAGGAAAACGGTATTGATAACCGGAGTATCGGGCCGAACATAAACTTTAGTTACTCGCGCGAAAGCAAGGTTGACATCAATGTTTCAGCCAGGCTTAATATCAGTCATGCCGGTTATTCTCTCCAGCCCCAGCTCAACAGTAATTACCTGCAGCAGGTGTATGGATTAGAAACCGTCAATTATCTGCCCTGGGGATTGATATTGAACAACAATTTTACCTATACCATCAATACCGGTCGTGCCGATGGCTATAACCTCAGTATTCCATA
>CAZAOR010000518.1:0-3355 GCA_964486805.1 uncultured Sediminibacterium sp.
GGGGTGCGGGTAATTTGCTGGGCGGTGAGCAAACCGGATTCATGGCGGAGATTGGGTTTGAGATGTACCAGAAGATACTGGAAGAAGCGATCCGGGAACTCAAGCGCAGTTCCTTCCGCGATATTTTTGAAGCCGAGATCAGCAAACAGGATGACTATGTTAGCGATTGTACGATTGATACCGACCTGGAAATTCTGATTCCTGATGATTATGTGGAAAGCATCACAGAAAGACTCAGCCTGTACACACGGTTGGATAACTGTACCGCCGAAGCGGAACTACAGGAATTTCATGCGGAGATGACCGATCGTTTTGGCCCTATCCCGCCCCAGGTGGAAGATCTTTTTACTACGGTAAGATGCCGCTGGATGGGAGTGGACCTGGGTTTTGAGAAGATGGCCCTGAAAGATCATACCCTGCGTTGCTACTTCATCAACCGGCCCGATTCCCCTTATTTTGAGTCGGACCTGTTTAAAAATATACTTGGTTACCTGCAAACCGGCACGAATAAAGCCCGTTTGAAGCAGGCAGGTAAAATGTTTCTCCTGGTAGTGGACGATATCAGGGATATGGAAGCCATGCAACGATTCCTGCATTTGATGCACCAGGCCGTGTTGCGGCAGCCCCAGCCGGTAACTGACTGATATCAAAGGTCTTTAGTCATTGGCCCTTAGTCTCTGGTCTTTCGTTTTGTAGTCTTCATTCCAAAGGGGCAAGCGATAAGTTCGAGTATCGGCTACTGATCACTGGCATCCTCAATCCGATGCGGGGCTGGGCTTCATCCCGACTGCATAAAAAAACCGCCCGGATAAACCCGGGCGGTTCAAGATTTTCCTGCTTTATGGCTTAGAATCCTTTCTTGGCAACGCCGTCGGCAATCGCCTGCAATGCTTTGGCTTCGCTCAATATGGCGGCCATTTTATTACCTTTTCCATCATGCCCGGAAGCCATATAGCCGCCTTTGGCGGTTTTGGTTACTACGGCATCCTGCATAGGAACATTCTTTTCCTTGGTTTTCAGGCAATATGCTTTGATCATTTTGGATGTGTCCATCTTGTTGATTTTTTTAAGTTATTAATAGGTTAGTTACTCCAATCTACTGTTTTTTTTCAGGAATGCGAAATAAGGGCCGGGGTTTATGGATTATATAGAAATTTTATTTGCCTGTAAAAAATTTGTTGTCAAATACTTAAGCATCAATCCGTGCATATTTCGCATGGGTTTCAATAAAATCCCTGCGGGGGGCTACTTCATCGCCCATCAGCATGCTGAATATCCGGTCGGCTTCTGCTGCGCTTTCAATGGTCACCTGTTTCAGGGTGCGGCGGGCGGGGTCCATGGTTGTTTCCCATAGTTGTTCGGCGTTCATCTCACCCAAACCCTTGTACCGCTGGATGGTTACGCTGTCATCCTTTCCGCCACCCAGGCGATGCACCCAGTCTTTTCTTTGTTCTTCTGAATAAGCATATTCCTGTTCCTTGCCTTTTTTTACCAGGTAGAGGGGTGGTTGTGCGATGTATACATAGCCCTGTTCTACCAGTTCTTTCATATAGCGGAATATGAAGGTCAGGATCAGGGTGGCGATATGCGATCCGTCTACATCGGCATCGGTCATGATCACCAGTTTATGATAGCGGAGTTTGGCAATATTCAATGCTTTGGGGTCTTCCGGGGTACCCACGGTTACGCCCAGTGCGGTGAAGATATTGCGGATCTCTTCGTTCTCATAAATCTTATGTTCCATGGCTTTTTCCACATTCAGGATCTTACCGCGCAGGGGCAGGATGGCCTGGAAACTCCGGTCACGGCCTTGTTTGGCGGTTCCGCCGGCCGAATCTCCTTCTACCAGGTAGATCTCACATTTCTGAGGGTCGCGTTCGCTGCAATCGGCGAGTTTGCCGGGCAGGCCACCGCCGCTCAGAACGGTTTTGCGCTGAACCATTTCGCGGGCTTTTTTAGCCGCTACCCGGGCTTGGGCGGCCAGGATGATCTTGGAGATCACGTTCTTGGCTTCCCGTGGATTTTCTTCGAGATAAGCTTCGAGGGCTTTGGACACGGTGGTTTGCACAATACCGCTTACTTCGCTGTTGCCCAGCTTGGTTTTGGTTTGTCCTTCAAACTGCGGTTCGGGCACTTTCACGGAGATGATGGCGCTCAGGCCTTCGCGGAAATCATCGCCCTCAATACTCACTTTGGCTTTTTCAAAGAGTCCCTGTTTATCGCCCTAGGTTTTGAATACCCGGGTCAGGGCCTGCCGGAATCCCGTTACATGGGTACCGCCTTCGATGGTATTGATATTATTGACATAGGAGAAGATGTGCTCCTTAAAATCATCATTATAAGTGAGGGCCACTTCTACGGCTACATTGGAAGCAGCATCCAGTCCCTCCACATAGAGTGGGGCGGGCAGCAGGGGATTACGGTTCCCGTTTTTGTCGAGCATTTCAACGAATTCGGTGATCCCGCCTTCGCTGTAGAATGTATTGGAATAGGTTTCCCCGTTTTCCTGTTTGTCACGAAGGTCGTTCAGGGTGATCCGGATCCGGCGGTTGAGATAGGCCAGTTCGCGCAAGCGGCTTTCCAGGATCTCTTTCCGGTAAACGGTTTCCTGGAAGATGCTGCTGTCGGGCCAGAAATGCACGAGGGTCCCGGTTTTGTCGCTGGTACCGATTTCCCGGACCGGGTATTGCGGCACCCCGATATGATATTCCTGTTCAAATATTTTTCCGTCCCGGTGTACGGTGGCGAGGAGGCGGGTACTGAGGGCGTTCACGCAACTCACACCTACACCGTGCAGGCCGCCCGATACTTTATACGTGTCTTTGTCGAATTTACCGCCGGCATGTAATACCGTCATCACGATCTCGAGGGCGCTTTTCTGCTCCTTGGTATTGATACCGGTGGGGATCCCCCGGCCATCGTCCAGCACGCTGATCGAGTTGTCTTCGTGGATGGTCACAACGATATTCTTACAATACCCCGCCAGGGCCTCATCAATGGAGTTGTCAACCACTTCATATACCAGGTGGTGCAGGCCTTTGATGCCGATATCCCCGATGTACATGGCCGGCCGTTTCCGAACCGCTTCCAAACCCTCTAAAACCTGTATGCTGTCGGCCCCGTATTGTTTGTTCGGGCCCTGTGGATCTTGCTGTGGTTCCTGACTCATAAGTGCTTGTCAATCCTGTATTTGGTGCGAAATAATCAAGTGGGCAAATGTAGCCAAATTATAGGCCTTTTCCAGCAGAAAAACACCCTATTTTTCCCCAATTTAACAAGTGCAAATACCTGAAAAATGACGCTATTCTGACACTGCGCAGGCGGGGCGCCTTGCTAAATCCATGTAGATACATTA
>CAZAOR010000519.1:0-3497 GCA_964486805.1 uncultured Sediminibacterium sp.
TTTTACCGCCACTTGTGTAACAAAAATCGGCGACTGAGATTCTTTCTAATTCTTTGAAGTTTCGTATGGACTGCCATGAAATCTCTTCTTTGCTGTTTATTTGCTGCCGTTGTCTGTTATGTCACGAATGCGGCACGCGCGCAGGTTGGCCGGCCGGTCATTCAATTTCATTCCGTCGGCTGCGATGCGCTGGATGTCCATGTGTTCGATTCCCTTCCCGATGACGAAGGACTGTCCAATGTCGAACTCCTTTTCGACCCTCTTGGTGTCTCTGGGCATTCGATCGAGAGTTATAACGTCGCCTTCGATGGACCGGAGACGGACGTGCAATCGGGTGATCTATCTGTAGTCTTGCACCTTCGTGTCATCGATCCGTTCGATACGGCATATGCAGCTATCTGGGCGATCAATCATGCCGGTGTGGACCGGGTGGAGGAATGGCACTTTCAACCGGTTGGCTTGAAACGAGTGCCGAACGTCCTCGGATTCGATACGACACTGCTTGGCAACGAAGCCTGCGAGTTGCTTCAGATCGAGTCTGACTCCGGATTTCAAGTGCTCGGGGTCGAAAAAACTCCGCTGAGCCACTTTACGCTCGGTAGCACCTCTCCCACACCGATGACGCTAACGAGTAGTAACTCCTTTAATGTCTACGTTTGCTATAATGCCACAGATACCGTTGTCGTACGTGATACGCTTTGGCTCGACGTCGCCGGTTCCTCCTGCTATACGCGCCTGCCACTCCCGATCGAAGGTCATGCGACTGCACCAATCATTTATGCCGAAGACCTTGCCTTCAAAGGGACCGATACCGGAGCGACCGATTGCAAATTTGTTCGGGTATGGAATAGAGGTACCGCTCCGTTGATCGTTCACGCGATGCCTCCCTCCTCACCGTTTACCGTTGAATCGAATAACGTTAGTATTGACCCTGATTCATCCCATTATTTTCAGGCTTGTTTTGCACCGCATAACTATCAGGTGTACACCGGCCAAGTCCTGTGGCAGACGAACATGGACCCACATTACACAGCCTCTTGGGGTAAGCAACGATCGACGATTACCGGGGAGAGCCAGCATCCTGGCCTGCACTGGGATACTTCTGCTGCATTTTACGATCCCGTGAATGGAACATCAAACCTATTCTCGTGCTACATTACGAATACATCGTCGACGCCAGCTCTCTTCGATCGGATCGAGTTTGCAGGGAAAGACTCCAGCGATTTTTTGACTACTAATTCTCCTTCCAGCCGTCTTGTTCTTCAGAAGGACACGCTATTCCTGTCGCTACAATTCAAGCCAGATTTGCATACCCTGGTGCCTGAACGTATGGCTGTCGCCTACATTCTCAGCAATGGCGCTCGAGTCGATAGTCTCTTTCTGACCGGCGTAACAGGTCAGGCCGCAGTCGATGGAATGGATGCAGCAGAGGAGGGCATCGTGATCTATCCGGATCCAGCGAGCGGCATCGCACTTCATGCTCGCTTCACGGGTAGAGGACCACAACGGTATGAGCTATTGGATGTCCTTGGTAGAACACTGTCGTCGAAGCTCATCGGTGATGTGTCGGAGGCCGATATCGACATTGCTCACATACCGAATGGCGAATATTTTATTCGCGCAGACTATCCCTCGAAGATCGTTGTGCAAAAGATATCCATTCAGCACTGATCGCTAAAATTGACCGTCTGGCAGCCTCACGGGACTGATTGTCGGTCTTTTCTCGCTCATTTTGGCACAGGACTGTGTTACTAGGCCATTATGCCTAACCTTAAACACTTGCCCATCGGCGACAAGGCGCCGGAAATGATCAATGCTATTGTCGAGATCCCGAAAGGCTCTCGCACCAAGATCGAATACGACCCCGACCTCGGCATTTTCAAGCTCGACCGTGTGCTCTACTCCGCCGTGCATTATCCGGCGGCGTATGGATTCATACCCGGCACCCATGGTGGCGATGGCGATCCGCTCGACGTACTGATATTGACCGATGAAGAACTCGCTACCGGCCTTCTACTCGATGTCATTCCCATCGGAGCACTGCATATCGTAGACGACAAGGGCGAGGACATCAAGATTATGTGCGTTGCAGCATTCGACCCGAACGTGTGTACGCTCAAGGACATTGATGAGCTACCGAAGCACAAGAAGCTCGAGATCGAACAGTTTTTCTCGACCTATAAGGCACTCGAGAAGAAAGATGTTTTTGTCGGTGACTGGATGACGGCCCAGCAGGCACGCGATGTTATCACGCAAAGTATGCAGTGAAAAGGCTGTGCACGACAGCCTTGCACTGCATATCCTGACCCTTAACCCATTTGGGCCGCAAAGCTCACTTCTTGCTCATGCAAACGGATGTGGTACACATTCGTCCGATGCGCGTGTCAGTGTCCTGCGTTCGATATGGTTGTGATCGCCTGCCGAAGCGCTTACAGAAGTACAGACTCCTTTCGATCTATCGCATAATCATAAGTTTCTTCGTTACAGGCAACCCACTTCCATTTGCGATTCGTAAGAAATAGACCCCTTCCGGCATTGACCGGACATCCAGCGTAAGATCGGGGTCACTTGAAACGCCGCAAAGGCGCGTGCTTCCTACTGCGTCGACCACAGCATATTCGATCTCTTGTGACACAAGACCATGAAGAAGAACCGTTACGACATCGGATGCCGGATTTGGTTTAGGATCATCGGCAAAGAGAATGGGTGAACTCGAAAGAAATCGAAGGAAAAGGTTGTCGCCGCAGGTCAGTCTCAACTGCGAAGAGGCGGACGAAATCGATAACGTGCATCGTGTATATGCGGGGTCGCCATTATTGAGCGAAACCGAGTCGAGTGACACACTGAAATTCGTTGTGTCCGCAAGCACGGCACGCAGCCATAGCAGCACGATCGATTGAGTGGAATCGAGCGCGATCTCCGAAGTACTGGAAACGGAAAACGTCACCTGAGTCAGTTTGCCGAAAACGACAGGCCTGTTCCAGTGAAGTTGAAGACCGGGGACTGTGGAGAGCGAATCGAAATCGAAGTCATCCGTCGGGTAGGTCAGAATACCAGAGAGCGATTGCAGCCCTTTGCCATGAACGGGGCGGTCCGGAAATATATTTACAGCGAAATGTTCGCCGGTGCTCACGGAGTCTGGCATGGAAACAAGAAACTGCACCGAACTGATAAGTGGATCGACGGTGGTGGAATTTCCACGGAGAGCGATGAATAGTGTGGTATCGAGGGAAGCATTGTGAAGGACAAGTACCACGGTATCATCCGATGGCCCATGGCCGTTGGGAGAATATAGCAATGGAATCGTGTCCGTACCCCCCGACGGAATATCCACCGGAACATTCAAAGGACGCCCGAGACTATCGATCAGCGCCCACTCATTTCCATGAAGAAGATGTGCCTGATCGATGGTGAGAAGTCCACAACCCGTATTGACAACAAGCACGGAGGAATCCCTCATGCGGCACGGGGCAATGGAATCAAGTTGTAGTGCCATT
>CAZAOR010000520.1:0-5286 GCA_964486805.1 uncultured Sediminibacterium sp.
GCGTATATCACCGACATGGACACCTACCGGAAAAAGATCCGCGAAACCTTGCAATATGGCGGAGACCAGTTGCTCCTGCAGGGAGGGCACCATCCGGAGCTTGGGCTGGATTTTTATACCCACACATTCCGGGCCATCAAACAGGAATTTCCCCATATCAAACTGCATGCACTGGGCCCCCCCGAAGTAGCCCATATCTGCAAACTGGAAAAAATGAGCCACCGGGAAGCGCTTACCGCTTTACGGGAAGCAGGTCTGGATTCCCTGCCGGGAGCGGGTGCCGAAATATTGGTTGACCGGGTCAGGCGGCTGATTTCAAAAGGCAAATGCGGGGCTGATGAATGGCTGGCGATCATGGCCGAAGCACACCAGTTACATATAACCACCAGTGCCACGATGATGTTTGGTCATGTAGAAACCCTGGAAGAACGCTTTATTCACCTGAGCCGGATTCGGGAGGTACAGGGGCGTAAGCCTGCTGATGCCAAAGGATTTCTGGCGTTTATTCCCTGGACTTTCCAGGATGCAGATACCCTGTTGGCCAAAATCAGGGGGGTGCACAACCTGACCACTCCGGATGAATATATCCGTATGATCGCCATCAGCCGCATCATGCTGCCAAATATCAAAAATATCCAGGCAAGCTGGCTCACAGTGGGGAAACAAACTGCCCAGATCTGTCTCCACGCGGGTGCTAATGATTTCGGAAGTATCATGATTGAGGAGAATGTGGTAAGCGCTGCAGGCGCTCCCCATCGATTTACCTATAAAACGATGCAGGAGGCTATCAGGGAGGCAGGGTTTACCCCCCAACTGCGGAACCAACAGTATGAATTCCGGGATCTGCCGGCCGGCATCCAGGAACAGGTTATTAATTATTAGAAGCCGCTTTAAAATTCATTCGAAAGTTTTATAATTGCTCCGACAGGTTTTAACAATTATTTCTTGCAAACCTGTAAATGGCAGATTATTTTCGTATTAGGCCTGAGCTTATGCGAAAAAAACTCCCCTTACTGTTCGGGATCGGGATGATTACCCTGGGCTGCTTTCTGCTAGGCCCCCGTGGCGGGCAGAAAATTACCTGCAATCAAAAAAGCTGCATCAAATCGCAGCCGGCCCCCCATTCCGAGCGGGAGAAAGGCAGCAGCAATATTATGGATGGCTCCTTCCAGCATCTGATAGTGTCCGCCCGTAAATAAAAACCCCCTTTCCACATCTTTTTTGGCGAGTATTGTAACATACGGCGCTGTTGTGCGTATCATTAATAACGTGCTTTTACGGGGCAGCCCGGCTGTTTATGACTGAGAAAGAATATAATCAATGTGTGGACCAATACGCGGACAATGTGTACCGGTTCATTGTGAAAAACCTCCGCCATGAGGAAGATGCCCGGGATATTGTCCAGACGGCGTTTGAAAAACTATGGCGTAACCGCGACCAGGTAGAACCGGCTAAATCCAAATCCTATCTGTTCACTGTTGCCTATAACCAGATGATCGACCATATCAGGAAGCACAAAAGAATGCAATACCGGGAATCATTTGCTGAAGACAGCCTGATTCAGCAAACCGGTCAGGTAAACCTGAAGCAGACCCTGATGCAGGCTTTAGACCGGCTGAATGAGACCCAGAAAAGCCTGGTCATGCTGAAAGACTATGAAGGATACAGCTATGAAGAAATCGGGGTAATCATGGGACTCAATGAAAGCCAGGTGAAAGTATACCTGCACCGGGCCAGAACTACCCTGCGCAACTATTTGGCACATCCGGAAAATGTAGCCGGATAAATGATCATAGAATGAACCGGATTGATCAATATAATTACGAAACCTTTTTTCTGCTGTATGCAGACGGAGAGCTCTCAGCTGCAGATTGTAAGGCTGTTGAAGCTTTCACGGAAGCAAACCCGGACCTTGCCTTTGAACTGGAGCAACTCTTAAACGCACGCCTCACGCCGGAACCTGTTTTACTCCCGGACAAACACCATCTTTACAGGCATGCGGAACCAGGCAGCGGAATTGGCATTGACAATTATGAAACTTATTTCCTGCTGGCTGTTGACAGGGAACTGTCCGATAGGGAAGAAAGAGCGATGGCCTCTTTCCTGGATCAATATCCCGAAAAAAAGGATGCGCTGGCTTTGCTCTTGCAAACAAGATTGCCAGACGAGCCGCTTGTATTTGCGGATAAGTCTTTGTTATACCGGTCTGACCGAAAAACCCCCATTGTTTACCTGTCATGGAAACGCTGGGCAGCAGCAGCAGTAATTGCCGGGCTTGCATTTTCGGTATGGATGCTGTCACCCGATGCCGGTATCCCTTCCCGCAAAAACCCGGTCGCAAAAACACCGGTGCCGTTAGCAGCAAGCCCTGCAGAGCAAACTGTAGAAACCAGCCTCGCAGAAACCGGGAAAATAAAGCCTGCTGCAAAGCCAAAGGAACCTGCCCATCCCGGTAAAGGCAGCCCTGTTGGGCCAGAAAACGCAGAACTGGTGATGACTGATTTACCTGCGCAAACCCCACCGGCTGTCCAACAACAAACAGAAAAAACAGTGACAACATCGGATAGAGAGATCAAGGCCGAACCGGTAACTGCCGCCGCTGAAGGATCTTTTGAAACAAAGCTCAGCCGTACAACTGCAGTATCCGGTAATAATCCCGTAGTTGAAAACCTGGAGCCGCCAAAGTCCTATGCCAAACAGGTGGTATACCGGGAACTGGATACCGATACGCCTGATGAAGACAGGACCCTGCTCGTAGGTTCTTTACAAATCAATAAAGACAAACTGCGCGGACTTTTCCGTAAAGCAGCCAGCCTGCTTCACAGCAAGAATAAGTCCGACGATGAACATTTCGAAGAAGTCAGCTCCCCGAAAAAAGCACGATCATTAAAATAACTGAAACCGAGATTTATGAAACGTATTCTACTGGCAGCGACCTGCCTGGCATTAACAGGTACAGGCTTTGCGCAAAACGACAGCACAAAAAACACCACAGATACCATCAAAGTGGGCAACTTTATTATCATTAAAAAGAAAAATCAGGAAGACCATTCGGATAATTACCAGGAATCTGATCGGCACAGCAGTTATAATTACCGCGTGGTGAGGCGCGCGCACCACAATTCGAATATCAGCACCAACTGGTGGATATTCGACCTGGGCTTTGCCAATTTCCGCGACCAGACGGATTATTCTTATGCACAGGCAGGTAACTATTTCAAAGTATTTCGCCCTGCCGATGGGCCCGTTAACCCAAACAGCTATCATCTGATTGCGGGCAAGTCGAGTAATGTGAATATCTGGATATTCATGCAGAAACTGAATATAATCAAACATGTAGTTAACCTGAAATACGGCTTAGGCTTTGAAATGTACAACTACCGCTTTGATACCCGGCTGAGTTTCCGGAATAGTCCCCAGCCTTATGTATTTAACGACTCAATCGGGTTCACCAAAAACAAGTTATACCTCGAATACCTCACGGTACCCCTGATGATCAATATCAACACCACACCTGACAGGAACCATGGATTCAGTTTCAGTGCCGGTGTAAGCGCTGGTTACTTAACCAATAGCCGTAACAAACAGATCAGCGGGGAGCGGGGCAAACAGAAAACAAAGGGGGATTTCAATTTTGAACCCTGGCGGCTGGCAGCTATCGGGGAGTTGGGACTTGGGCCTGTTCGTTTATATGGCAGCTACAGTTTGAATAAACTGCAAAAGGATGTAACAAGGGTAGAACAGTTTCCCTATACCGTTGGCCTGCGTTTCAGTAACTGGTAAAAGCCGGTTCAGAAAAGGTTGGGGAATATTGATCCGGGTCCGCTAACAAACAATACCCTCCCCGCTCCCGGGTATTCCGGTAACGAAAACAATTACCTGCAAAAACGCTGCACGAAGTTTTCCTGCATTAACTTAATTTTTAGTGAATTAACCCGAGCACAACAAAGGGATGTGATAGTTTGCTTTCAGTAAAGTCCCCGCATCATGAAAGCACTGTTGAATGCATCCCTGCTTGGGTTGCTCACTGTTGGAAACACTTCTTTTCAACAAGCTGATCAGTTCTTCTGCCTGAACCATGCCAGCCCCAACAGTTATTATGTGGTAGTTGAAAAAAGAAAGTACGCACTGCACATCTTTGATTCCGCAGGAAAAAGAATCGTAACCTATCCGGTGGTGTTTGGCAATGGTGATCTGCGTGATAAAATGATGCAGGGTGACCGGGAAACACCGGAAGGTACTTTTCATATCACCTGTAAAAAAAAGCACGCGAAATGGTGCGCCTTCCTGGCACTGGATTACCCCACTCCCGAAAGCTATGAGAAGTTCCATGCCCGGAAGGCCGCTGGGCTTATTCCGCCCAGTGCTGATATCGGCGGAGGCATCGGTATCCACGGTACCTGGCCCCATGAAGACTTTGCCATCGACCAGTACCAGAACTGGACCGAGGGTTGTATCAGCACCAAGAATGATTATATCCTTGAAATATTTGAACTCCTGCCGGTAGGAACAACCGTGATTATCCGAAAATGAAACTACGGTAATCCTTCTATTGAAATGGTCGTGGTGTATCCGCTGTTAACTTCCTTTTTTTTCGATCATCGATTTCCCCATGTAGCCATGCAGTACGGCCGGCAAATGGATACCTTCTGGCGACTGGTTGTTTTCCAGCAGGCAGGCTACGATGCGGGGTAAGGCAAGTGAGCTTCCGTTGAGAGAATGGGCCAATTGTATTTTACCAGTTGCGTCCTTGTAGCGGCAGTGCATCCGGTTGGTCTGGAAACTTTCAAAATTGCTCACGCTGCTTACTTCCAGCCAGCGTTCCTGGGCGGCACTGAATACTTCAAAATCATACGTGATGGCACTTGCGAAACCCATATCTCCGCCACAAAGCCGTAAAATGCGATAGGGCAATGCCAGGGTCTTCAGCAGTTCTTCCACATGCGTCACCATTTCATCCAGTGCGGCATAGCTTTTTGCGGGTTCAACGATCTGGATGATCTCTACTTTCTCAAACTGGTGTACCCGGTTGAGTCCGCGCACGTCTTTACCGAAGCTGCCCGCCTCGCGGCGGAAACAGGGTGAGTAGGCCGTCATTTTCAGGGGCAGGTCTTCCTGTTTCAATACCGTATCACGGTATATATTGGTAACAGGCACTTCGGCAGTGGGTATCAGGTAAAAATTGTCCTCCGTTGCATGGTACATCTGCCCTTCCTTATCCGGTAACTGGCCTGTGGCAAAAGCGCTTGCTTCATTTACCATGAAAGGCGGCAGGTATTCGGTATA
>CAZAOR010000521.1:0-9483 GCA_964486805.1 uncultured Sediminibacterium sp.
CAGCGCTGCGGATGCCATGAAATATGCGGTTTCAGGCGGGGTGACGGATGTACATGATGCTTAAAGCCGTTCTTTGGTGTACTTGCCTGCACTATTCACTGCGTAAGGTCTGCAATGAGGCAGGGTTTGCCATTGATTGTGTATCCCATTGCGCTTTTCGGTTTTCTTTTTAAATTTTTCTTTTCATCCCCCTTACTTTTGCCTTTTTATTTCCGTCATGAAGCTCCACAATTTCAATTCCGGCCCCTCCATTCTGCCACGCGCTGTAATGGAAGCTGCGGCAGCAGCGATCCTGGATTTCAACCAGACCGGTTTATCCATTCTGGAAATAGGTCATCGTACTGCCTGGTTCCAGGAAGTGTTGCAGGAAGCCATCCATTCAGTTAAAACGCTGATGCAACTGGATGAGGATTATGCGGTTTTATTCCTGCATGGGGGAGCCACCACCCAGTTCATGCAGGTACCGATGAATCTCTTGAATGCCGGTGATACCGCAGCGTATTGTGTGAATGGCATCTGGGGCCGCAAGGCAGCGAAAGAGGCCTCATTATTTGGAAACGTTTCCATTGTTTCCGACAGCACATCCCTGCAAGACCGTTGTATTCCCTTTCCGGCTGAGATACCCGGAAATGCCCGCTATTTACACCTCACTTCCAATAATACCGTTGAAGGAACCCAGTGGCACCGGTTCCCCGAAACCACGGTTCCCCTGGTTGCAGACATGAGCAGTGATATTTTCAGCCGCGAACTGGACTTTAAACGATTCGGACTGATTTATGCCGGGGCCCAGAAGAATATCGGTGCGGCCGGGGTTAACCTCCTGGTTGTGCGGAAGTCTTTATTACCGGAGCTGGAAAGATCCATCCCGGCTATCATGGATTACCGGAAACATATTGAAGCCGGCTCTCTGATGAACACCCCCCCGGTTTTTGCCGTATATGTCAGTATGCTTACCCTGCGTTGGATCCTGCAAAATGGCGGCCTGGCTGCCATGGAAGCGCAAAGCCTGGAAAAATCCGATCTGTTGTATCAGACGATTGACAGCCTTCCGATGTTTCAGGCACCCGTGGCCCGGGAAGACCGCAGCAGGATGAATATTGTTTTCTTTCTGCCTGATAGTCAGTTGGAAACAGCATTTTTATCCCTTTGCCAGCAGCATGGCATGATTGGTGTAAAAGGATACCGCACCATGGGTGGTATCCGCGTGAGCCTGTACAATGCACTCCCCCTGTCCAGTGTGCAGGCTTTTTGCGACCTGATGAAGGATTTCGCTTCCCGAAAAGGGTAATTGGATGAATGGTATCTCCCTGCAAGCGGAATATCCTAATTTTGGACCGAAAAACGATTTCGGTCGAAAATTATATGACGCACACCAAGGACGATAAAATACGAGGCGAAATCCTGCAGGAAGCGCAGAAATTATTCCAGCAGTACGGTGTTCGTAAAACCACGATGGAAGACATTGCCCGCAGTATGGGCAAGGGCAAAAGCACCCTCTATTATTATTTCTGCAGCAAAGATGAAATATTTGATGCGGTGATACGCAAAGAAATGAGCGAAGTATTTGAGCAGGTGAAGGAAGCGGTGGCTGCGGCGGAAACTGCGGAAGCCAAACTCAAGGCGTTCTTTATCACCAAGATCAAAGGGGTGCAGAAAAGGGTCAATCTTTCTTCCGTGGTTCGCGAAGGCATTACCGACCGGATACATTGTGTGAAACACCTGTACCAGGAATATGATAAGCGGGAGCGGAAATTATTGAAAGAAATCCTGCAATTCGGTCTGGCAGAAGGATCCTTTAGCAAGGATATCCGGAATGAAATGGAGATACTCCCCTCTGTCATGGTGAGTTCGCTCAAGGGATTGGAATGGGATGTGCTGACGGATTCGCATTACCCGAAACTGGGGCCCAGGCTGGAATCGATTATCAGTATCCTGGTGAGGGGGTTGCAGCGCGATGAAAAAATCAAAACGAAAATACATGGCTGATAGGAACAAGCCGGCTGTATGCTTGATCCCGGCCATTGATTGATAAACAAAGACTGCTAAAATTATCGTTATGTCAAACATGAATGTACAACCCGCGGAAGGGAAACTGGGCATATTGCTGCCCGGTCTGGGTGCGGTAGCTACCACAATGATCGCCGGGGTGACTGCTGTCAACAAAGGAATTGCACAACCCATCGGCGCTTTAACACAGATGAGCAATATCCGCCTGGGTAAGCGTACAGAAAACAGGTATCCCCTGATCAAAGATTTTGTGCCTTTGGCTGATCTCGGAGAGGTTGTTTTTGGGGGATGGGATATTTATTCCGATAATGTTTATGAAGCCGCTACCAAGGCGAAAGTGATCGAACCGGGGATGCTGGCTGCCATCCGGCCGGAACTTGAAGCCATTCGTCCCATGAAAGCCGTGTTTGACCCGGCCTGGGTTAAGAACCTGCAAGGAGAGAATGTGAAGCAAGCGCCTACTAAAATGGCCCTGGCCGAAGCAGTAATGGAAGATATCCGTCGCTTCCGGGAAGCAAACGGATGTGCGCGCGTGGTGCTGGTATGGTGCGGATCAACTGAGAAATATATCTCCGAATCTGCGGTGCATGCCAGTATTGAAGCGTTTGAAACAGGCCTTGAAGAAAACCATCCTGCCATCGCTCCCAGTATGATCTATGCGTATGCCGCTATCAAGATGGGCGTGCCTTTCGCAAACGGCGCACCCAATCTCACCTGCGATATTCCGGCTTTGATACAACTGGCCAAAGAGACGGAGACACCGATTGCCGGCAAGGATTTCAAAACAGGACAAACCCTGATGAAAACCATTCTGGCGCCGGGTTTGCACGCTAGGGCATTGGGCGTAAAAGGCTGGTTTTCCACGAATATCCTCGGTAACCGGGATGGACTGGTATTGGATGATCCGGATAATTTCAAAACCAAGGAAGTATCCAAACTGAGTGTGCTGGATGATATTCTGCGCCCCGACCTGAACCCGGAATTATACGGGGACCTGTACCATAAGGTGCGGATCAATTATTACCCGCCGCACGGTGACAATAAAGAGAGCTGGGACAATATCGACATCTTCGGATGGATGGGCTATGCCATGCAGATTAAGATCAATTTCCTGTGCCGCGATTCTATCCTGGCGGCACCGGTTGTACTTGACCTTGCCTTGTTCATGGATCTGGCGCAACGCGCAGGAATGAGCGGTATCCAGGAATGGTTATCGTTTTATTTCAAGTCGCCCCAAACAGCACCGGGTCTGCGTCCGGAACATGATATATTCAAACAATTGATCAAACTGCAGAATACGCTGCGGCACATGATGGGCGAAGACCTGATCACGCATCTGGGCCTGGATTATTACCAGGAACTGGTGGAAGCCTTATGAGGATGCCCTGGATCCATATTGCATCCTGTTGCGGGATTGGCCGGATAAAAGGAGGCGGAACCATTGCTGCCGCAGTTACCTGTGCCATCTGCTGGATGGCCTGGCGTGCCGGGCTGCCGGAATGGCTATGGTGGTTGATTATCGCAATCGTTTTAACAGCAGGTGTGGCAGCAGGCAACCATGTGGAATCGATCTGGGGAAAGGACAGCAGCAAAGTCGTAGTGGATGAAGTGGCCGGTATGGCAATAAGCCTGGGATTCCTGCCCCGTCAATGGAACTGGATGTTTGGGGCATTTGTATTGTTCCGGGTATTGGATATCACGAAACCCTTCTATATCCGGCAATCGGAAAAACTGCCGGGCGGCTGGGGGGTGATGGCAGACGATGTGATAGCGGGTGTATACACGCTCCTGATCCTGCAGGCAACGCAACGCATGATTTGATATGGCCAGATTTATCAAAGCACAAACCAGTTCCGCCATGGCAACAGCCGTTGATTTTGCGGTGACCATTGTGCTGAAGGAACTGTTTCATTGCTGGTACCTGCTGGCAAGTATGCTGGGAACGATCAGCGGAGGCCTGGTGAATTTTTGGGTGAATCGTTCCTGGGTATTTCAGGCGAAGGATCGTAAAATACACTTGCAGGCGGTACGTTATATGGTGGTATGGGCCGGGAACCTGTTACTGGTATCGGCGGGAGTATTTCTGCTGACACATTACGGTGCATGCAGCTACCTGGTATCCAAGATCATTACCTCGGTTGCTGTAGCTGTATTTTATAACTATACGCTTCAAAAGAGATTTGTATTTAAATAATTGTATGAAAAAAAATCTGAGCAGGGCTGGTTGGGTGATAGGAGTTTTGCTGTTCTGGCTGATCCCGGCAACTGCGCAAACTGTTGTGGAAGGAGTGGTCACAGACGCCGTGAACCATCAGCCCCTGCAATATGTAAGCGTGGTGTTTAAAGGGGGACGGGGTACCGTGACGGACAGCCTGGGCCACTATATATTGCGTTCATCCGGCAAGATCAATTCCATACTGGTAACTTATGTGGGATACAAACCCATTATCAAAACCATTAACGTAGGGGTTACGCAAACCCTGGATTTTGAACTGGAAACAGATCCGAAAGCCATCATGAATGTAACGGTCAGCACGAATAAACGCGCCAAGTACCGGAACAAAGGCAACCCGGCTGTTGAACTGATCCGCCGGGTCATCGAAAACAAATCCCTGAACAGGCCGGAACACTATGATTATGTGCAGTATGAACAGTACGAGAAAATGGAAGTTTCCCTGAGTAATTTCTCCAGTAAGCTGGCTAATTCCAAACTACTGCGTAATTATAAGTTCCTGCTCGAAAACAAGGATACTACCAAAGCGGAAGGCAAAACCCTGCTGCCCGTATATCTTCAGGAAACCCTTTCCAAAAAATTCTATCGAAAAAAGCCGGAAAAGACAAAAACGATTGTTGAGGCCCAGAAACAGGTCAATTACGGCGAATACATCGATAATAACGGGGTTAGCAGTTACCTGAACCGGCTGATCATGGATATTGATATCTATGACAATGATATCCCCCTGTTCACTTACCAGTTTCTCAGTCCCATCGCTGATCTGGGCCCTACCTTTTATATGTATTACATCCGCGACACCGTAACAGAACCGGATGGTATGAAACTGATCAAACTGTATTTTACCCCGCGTAATACCAATGACCTTTTGTTCCGGGGCAATATGTGGATCACCCTTGATGGGAATTACGCTGTTCGGAAAATGAATATGTTCCTGAGCCGTAATGCGAACGTGAATTGGGTGCGGCAACTGAATATCGACCTGGATTTTGAAAAGAATGAGGACAACCATTATCACCTGAGTCGCAGCAATGTGATGGCTGATGCCAGCGTTACTAAAAATTCGGGTACCGGATTTTTCGGCGAACGCACGGTTTCTTTCCGCAATTTCCAGATCAATCAACCATTGCCCGATTCCGTATATGACGGGCCGGCATCGGTGACGCTCACAAATGCTGCAAACCATGCCGATAGTTTCTGGGTGAAAAAAAGACACGATACGCTCACTACGGTTGAAGCCAAAGTGTACAGCAATATCGACAGTCTGGAAAGGATGCCTTCTTTCCGGCGCACCATGGCATTCCTCACTTTCTTATTAGCGGGATACACTTCCCTGGGACCGGTTGAGATCGGGCCCGCAGCCGCTTTTTACAGTTTTAACCCGGTTGAAGGATTCAAACTGCGCTTCGGGGGCAGGAGTACGCCGAAACTGTCCAAACGGATTTACTTTGAAGGGTATGGCGCTTACGGTTTTAAAGATGACCAATGGAAATATTTCCTGAGTACCACCTATTCGCTGAACAATAAATCCATTTATGCCTACCCTTTGAACTATATCAAGGTAAGCTATCAGCGGGATACCAAAATACCCGGGCAGGAACTGCAGTTTGTGTCGGAAGACAATTTCCTGCTCTCTTTTAAAAGGGGTAAAAATGATAAATGGACCTACAACAATAATTTCAAGATTGACTATGTACATGAGTTGCCCAACCATCTCTCGTACTCATTCGGATTTAAAAACTGGCGGCAGGAACCGGCAGGCTCCATCATCTATAACAAATATGACAATGGTAACCTGGTGCAACTGAATCACCTTACTACCAGTGAGTTTTCAGCGGAACTGCGCTGGGCGCCGCATGAGCAGTTTTACCAGGGTAAGGTATTCCGAATTCCGATCATCAATAAATATCCCATTTTTACGATCCGTTTTATTGCCGGTGTGAAAGGGTTCCTGAACAGTGATTACAATTATCAGAACATCAGCCTGCGGGCAGAGAAAAGGGTCTATCTCTCACAACTGGGATACAGCGATGTGGTATTGGAAGGCGGCAATATTTTCGGCAAACTTCCGTACCCGCTGATGACGATTCACCGGGCCAACCAAACCTATGCCTACCAACTGAACTCCTATAACCTGATGAATTTCCAGGAATTTGTGAGCGATCATTTTGTGAGCCTGGCAATTGATCACCATTTTAATGGACTGTTCTTTAACCGCGTTCCCCTGCTGCGAAAGCTCAAGCTGCGGGAAGTAGTGAGCATGAAAATGCTGTACGGTGGCGTTCGGGATGAGAATAACCCGATGAAAGACCCTTCCCTGGTGCAATATCCAACATTTACCAACGGCGCGCAGAGCACCTATGCACTGGATAGTAAGCCTTATATTGAAGGAAGTGTTGGCGTGACAAATATTTTTAAACTGATACGGGTTGATCTCGTGCACAGGTTTAATTACCTTGACCATCCTTATGTTCCTACCTGGGGAGTCAGGGCGAGGTTTAAATTTGATTTTTAACATGGTTCAGGAAAAAAAGGCTGCAGACATACCATCCTCATCAAGGGTCAGGTTGCAAAAAATGATCTACCGGGTAATTGATCCCTTTGTGAAACTGCTTATTCGCATCGGGTTTACGCCCAATGTGGTAACAACCACCGGGTTTATACTGAATATTGGCGTTGCGATTGTTTTTGTATTAGGAGCGGAAGAAGGTAATCGCGGTGATCTCCGTTATGTAGGCTGGGCCGGCGGATTGATCCTGTTTGCCGGTTTGTTTGATATGCTGGACGGGCAGGTAGCCCGCCTGGGAAACATGAGTTCGGTTTTTGGTGCTTTGTACGACTCCGTCCTGGATCGCTACAGCGAACTGATCATGTTCCTGGGTATCTGCTATTACCTCGTGGCCCATCACTATTTTTTAAGCTCCCTGTTCGCTTTTATTGCCATGATCGGTTCCATGATGGTGAGTTATACACGTGCCCGGGCAGAAGGCCTGGGGATCGAATGCAAGGACGGATTGATGCAAAGGCCGGAACGGATTATACTGATCGGCATCTCTGCTATTGCCTGTGGTATTACCGGTTCTTGCATCGGGGGCGATCATAAATGGTACATCAAAGGCGTTCCCTTTCATGTGCTGGAAACAATGTCTATTTTTACCATTCCCATTTTCGTGCTCGCCATCCTGGCAAATATCACAGCTATTCACAGGCTGGTTACTGCCAAACAAAAATTGGCAGAACTGGCGGAAAAGAAAAAATCGGCCAACCCTGCCAAAACCCTGTTACTTCTATTAAGCCTGCTGCCGGTACGCTGCCTCTGGTCGACGCCGGTAAAAATGCATCCGGAAACACCACAAACCGCGGTGAAGAAACTGTTCGCTGACCCGCAGGACACATTTCCCGTTCCGGCAGGTAACCCCCGGCAGTTGTTTTACTTGCAGCGTACCACCAATACCAATACCATTGTATGTGAACTGAATCCCGACAACAACGGCCTGCCCAATGCTGAAGACCCGGTGCATGTTTTCTGGATCCGTTACCCGGAGGGCGGGCAAAGAAAAGAGCTGAATTATATTCAACGCATTTTCGCGTATGGCATGAAGTCGCAGGCACAGGGAAACGGCGTATATAAACTGCATTTTGTTTCCTATAAGAAGCAAAGTCTTTGGCTCATGCCCTGGGCCAAAGACAACAAGTACCATGTATTCACCAATATCAACCAGCACCAGGCATTGCTTACCCGCATTTTTATCAAAATTGACGGAGGCAGTTTCTGGTCGCCCAATATCGTGTACATGGAACTGAAGGGCATTGATGCTATTACCGGCAAAGAAGTCATGGAAAGATTCAAACCCTGATTGCATGGCTGACTCATCTGTATCTGTCAATTTGTTTTCAAAAAAATCATTGCTGGCAGCCTCCCTGCTTTCTGCCGGTTATCTCCTCCTATCTCATCTCCTGATTGGCTACCGGCCTGAACAACTGGTATTGGTGGCCCTGTTCAACCTGGCTTTTTTCAGTTCCGCAGGTTCCCGAAAATTTGTAACCGGCTTTTCCATATTTATCCTCTTCTGGATCCTCTTTGATTATATGAAGGCATTTCCCAATTACCGCTATGCCGCAGTACATATCGGAGATTTGTACCAGGCGGAGAAAAACTGGTTCGGAATCGTATCCGGGGGCAGCCTGGTAACGCCCAACGAATACTGGTTGGCCCATACCCAACCCTGGCTGGATCTGGCTACCGGCATCGCTTATCTGTGCTGGGTGCCTGTTCCATTGATATTTGCGGGCTATCTCTTTTTCCGTAACCGGGCTGCTTTCCTTGATTTTGCGCTCAATTTTCTCCTGGTGAACCTGATCGGATTTCTTATTTATTACCTGTATCCTGCGGCTCCGCCCTGGTATGTGCAGCAACATGGATTTTTGTTCCAGGCCGCTATACCTGGCAATACCGGCGGTCTTATCCGGTTTGATGCGGCACTGCATACCGCACTATTTGAAGGCCTTTACAGCAAAAGTTCGAACGTATTTGCGGCCATGCCTTCCCTGCATTCCGCATACCCGGTCATACTTTTATACTATGGCATCCGAAACAGACTGGGTTGGATCAATCTCTTCTTTGCATGTTTGATGTTCAGTATCTGGTTTTCGGCCATCTATAACAGTCACCATTATGTGCTGGATGTGATAGCGGGTATTGTGTGCGCATTGGCCAGTATTTTACTTTACCGGATGCTTGCTGCCAGAACTGCCTGGTTTCCGCGCTTTTTACAACTGTTTGTTAGGGCAATTACCTGAGTTTCCGCTAACGGTTTTTGTCAGGAATGATCCTGCAGTACCCTAACTTTTCTTTTGTAATTAATTACGGATATTTGCGCAATGGCAATCATCCATCCGTTCAAAGCCTTACGCCCGCAACCTCAATTGGCCAAACAAGTAGCCAGCCGCCCTTACGATGTGCTGAGTTCCAGCGAAGCCAAGTCCGAGGCCAGGGGTAATCCCAATTCTTTTCTGCATATCACCAAGAGCGAGATTGATCTGCCCGATTCCCTGGATGTGCATGATCAGCAGGTGTATGAACAGGCCAAAGAAAACCTGGCAGCGTTCCGTCAGCGGGATGTGTTGTTCCGCGAATCAAAACCCTGCTATTATATCTACCGGCTTACGATGGACGGTCGTTCGCAGACCGGCCTGGTATGCGTGAGCAGCGTGGCCGATTATAACAATGACATTATTAAAAA
>CAZAOR010000522.1:0-4155 GCA_964486805.1 uncultured Sediminibacterium sp.
AGAAGCTGCTTCTTTGCGGGATATGGAAAAAAGGCTGGGCGAAGAACTGGAAAAAGCAAAAGCCCAGTGGGAAGAAGAAAGTAAACACAGACGTTATCCCATCAGTGAAGAGCATATTGCAGAAGTAGTGAGCATGATGACGGGCATCCCGGTGAAAAGAATGGTACAGGCTGAAACCGAGAAACTGCGCCGGATGAGCGAGGATATGAAGGACATGGTGGTAGGCCAGGACGAAGCAATACAAAAAGTGGTGAAAGCCATCCAGCGGAACCGGGTTGGTTTGAAAGATCCGAAAAAACCCATCGGGACCTTCATTTTCCTCGGCCCGACCGGTGTTGGTAAAACAGAGCTCGCGCGCGCGCTGGCAAGGTATATGTTTGATTCAGAAGATTCACTCATCCGTATCGATATGAGTGAATACATGGAGAAATTCACCGTCAGCAGGCTGATTGGAGCGCCTCCGGGTTATGTGGGGTATGAGGAAGGTGGTCAGTTGACGGAAAAAGTACGGCGGAAGCCCTACTGTGTAATCCTGCTGGATGAAATTGAAAAAGCGCATCCCGATATTTATAATATCCTGCTGCAGGTACTGGATGATGGACAACTTACCGATGGGCTGGGCCGTAAAGTGGATTTTAAAAACACCCTGATCATCATGACTTCCAATATTGGTGTACGCCAGTTGAAAGAATTTGGAGATGGGGTAGGGTTCGCAACAGCTACCCGGATACAGAATGCGGAGGAAAACAGCAAAGCTGTGATTGAAAAAGCCTTGAAGCGTACTTTCTCACCCGAGTTCCTGAACCGGATTGATGATGTGGTGGTGTTCAATTCCCTGAGTAAGGAAAACATCTTCAGTATCATTGATATCCTGATGAAGAACGTATCCAAACGCCTGTTAAATCTTGGCCTCACACTGGAACTCACCCATGCTGCCAAGGAGTTTATAGCAGATAAGGGATACGATGTGCAGTTCGGCGCACGCCCCTTGCACCGGGCTATTCAGAAATATCTGGAAGATCCCTTAGCGGAAGAGATCCTGCATTTCCACGTCAAAGACGGGGATACCCTGGTAGCGGATTTCGATAAAGAATCCGGTAAACTGGTATTCCAGTTCCGCAAAAAAGTGGAAGAAGGTGCGAATGTTTAACAAGAAAGTAAGTACTGTTTGATAGAAGGCTCCGGTTTTCCGGGGCCTTTTCATTTAATGCCCCCAGCGATAGGCAGTATGATCAAATCCGGAGAGATCCAATACCCGGTCAACTACGGTTGCGGCAATGGCTTCAGGGGTTTGCGGATTACTGTAAAAGGAAGGATTGGCGGGACATATTATACCCCCTGCCAGCGTGATGGTTTCCATATTACGGATATGCACCAGGCTGAAAGGGGTTTCACGCACAACGGCAATGAGCTTTCTTCGCTCTTTTAATACAACATCCGCTGCGCGGGTAACCAGGTCATCACTCAAACCATTGGCAATGCGGCCGAGTGTACCCATGCTGCAGGGAATCAGGATCAAGGTATCATACTGTGCAGAGCCCGAAGCAAAGGGTGCGGTAAAATCATATTTGTCGAAATAGCGGAAGGGATATTTGGTATAGTCCTCGTTTCCCAATTCCTGCCGCCATATCTCTTTGGCATTATTACTCATGACAATGCCGGCCTCTTTGAACTGGCCGCTAAGTGCGACTAATTTATCGAGCAGCAGTTTGGCATAGATAGACCCACTGGCTCCTGTAATGGCTATGGCTATTTTCTGGGGCATTGGTGATCGCGCTTTGTCTGCAACTATCCAGGTGATAGCCCGATGGCTATCCGCCTGTGTACATCAGTTCATAATATTCATGCGCCATCCGGTTACTGTCGAAACGGAAGCGTACATCCCGCATCCCGTTCTTCTGGATCTGGCGCCAGGTATCAAAATTATCGTAATAAATGGGAAGTACCTGCTGGGTCAATATTTCATACAGTTTTTTCAGGTCGTAGTCGTCCTGCTCATGCACCGTCATATTGTGGTAATCTGCTTTCGGTATCACGAAACCATTGTTTCCATGGTTGATGAATTCAGGTATCCAGCCATCGTCGGTAGAAAAGTTCACGGCGCCATTCATCGCGGCCGTCATACCGCTTGTACCTGAAGCCTCTCTCGGCACCCGGGGATTATTGAGCCAGATATCTGCTGCCTGTTTCAAGCGTTTGCTCAGTGCCAGCTCATACCCGATCAGTACGGCAACATTTTTATACTTCTTGCTGAGGTGCACCAACTGGTTAAACTGGGTAATGGCAGGATAATCGGAGGGGTAGGGTTTGCCAGCCCAGATAATTTGCACGGGTGTGCGGGTATCCTGGAGCAGTTCTTCAAACCGGTCCATATCATAGGTCAGCATATCTGCACGCTTATACCCGGCAAAACGGCGGGCCCAGACAATCGTCAGTACATTCGGATCGAAAATTTTTCCTGTTTGGTCTGCTACCAGTTCAAAGGCCCTTTTTTTCAGGTATTTCTTGCGGTCATCAAAAGCATAGTCATTGGCTTCTTCCATCGCCCGGTACAATTGCTTATCAGCCCAATACCGCCAGTTCTGTGCATAGGTAATGTTGATAATGGGGCAGATGCCTTCATAGTGCGACCACATTTCCCTGCTTACATCCCCATGCAAGGCGGAAACCCCGTTGGCTTTCCGGGCAAACCGCAAGGCTACGAGTGAATGGTTGAATTGGTCGTCAGTGATGCCGGTAAGTTTTCGGACCTCATCAATACTCAAACCGCAGAAATAACTCATCTTATGGCAGAGATACATATCATGTTTCTCGTTGCCCGCTTCTTCCGGGGTATGGGTGGTAAAGACGAGTTTTTCGCGCACTTTCTGGGCGCTTTTGTATTTGTTTAAAAGATAAAACACGGAAGAAACACCATGCGCTTCGTTCAGGTGGTACACTTCAGGATTGAAGCCGATCTCATCCATCAGCTTCGCGCCGCCAACACCTAAGAGAATGAATTGCGCCACTTTGGTAGCCACATTCGCATCGTACAGTCGATGAGAGATGGTCTGTGAAACATAATCGTTTTCAGGAATATCGGTCGTCAGCAGGAAAAGTGGGGCGCTGTTGAAAGTATTCGGGTTCAGGTAATAGGCTTTAACCCATACCGGGTGGTCATGAATTAAAATCTGGTATTTGATACCGGTATCTTCCAGGTAAGCATAAATTTTTTCCATGAATGTAACCTGGAGGGTTTGGTCCTGGTTACGGGCCTGGTCGTAATAGCCATACTTCCATAAAATTCCGACACCAATCATATTTTGGCGCAGTTCAAAGGCGCTGCGCAGGTGTGAACCAGCCAGGAAACCAAGTCCGCCGCTATAAATTTTCAGCGGCTGGTGAATCGCAAATTCCATGGAAAAGTAGGCCACTCTTTTTGAATACACATCATTGATCTGGTAGGGCACTTCGAAGTTTCTAAAGTTCATTCGTATCGGGTTGGTGAAAAATTGCGTTGCAAGATAGGGGTATTTGTAAAAATGTACTTTTTACACAATATTCTGAACGGGACATGGCTGATACCGGTACATCCCAAATATGAAAGGAAAAAGGATAAAAAGGAAATCCATTGTTCAATCGCTGGACTGGCGGAATATAAAGAATGCGGGTTAGCAGCAGGGAAGTCCTTGGTCGTTTGCTCATTTCCGGGCCTGTCGGGGTTCTCTTTTCTTGGTGAAGGTATCATCAAAATAACATTTGATACCACGATGGTTACCACAACTCCCTCTTTCCTTGAGGGTGACATCCCTGCCATCAAAATGGAAATCAATGACACAGGGATCTCCATTTTCCGTGAACTGGGCGGAGTTGGGACTGTTCAGTTTCATTTCTCCCTTTAATTCACCCGTACAGGCGCCGTTGTCCTTTTCAAAGTGAATAAAGAAAGCGTACACAGCCGGGGATTTGGTATCCCGGATAGCAATAAAATTTCGTTTGTCTTCTATATAATCTCCGCTGAACTTATTTTTCCGGGGCAGGGTATCAATCGGGTTGATGATGGCACTGTGATCCTGTCCTTCATTGGAATCATTCAGGATCAACATAAAGCCTGCGGCTGAACTGCTATATACCCAGCCTTCTTTTGAGAATTTCAACTGGTTATCCTTGTCGTTT